>JAYYHP010000273.1:0-8229 GCA_036148335.1 Pseudomonadota bacterium | reverse complement strand
CCAACTGCCTGCTGGCACCGACGGAAAAAGAGCTGCCTGCGAACAACCCATCCATGGCGTGTATCCGCTGTGGTATGTGTGCTGACGCCTGTCCTGCAGACCTGTTACCGCAGCAGTTGTATTGGTTTGCCAAGGCCGAAGAACTCGACAAAGCCGAGCAACACAACTTATTTGACTGCATAGAATGTGGTGCCTGTTCGTACGTCTGCCCGAGTGAGATTCCGTTGGTGCAGTACTACCGCTTTGCCAAAGGTGCCATCCGCGAAGAACGTGCTGCGCATGAAAAAGCAGAACAGGCGCGTGAGCGCTTTGAAGCGCGTATCGCTCGTCAGGAACGCGAAAAAGCAGAAAAAGAAGCCAAGCGTAAGGCCCGTGCTGAAGCAGCTGCCAAATCTCAGAGTGCGAAAAAGGCAGCGCCCGCGGCCAAAACCGCTCCGACCGCAACACCAGCTGGCTCGTCAGATGAACCTAGCCCTGAATTGGCGAAACTGCAGAAACAACTCGATGGCGCTCAGACGGCTCTGAAAAAGACCAAAGAAAAACTTGAAGCTGCTCAGTCCGATGAAGCACTGGCAGATAAAGTACCCGCGTTTGAAGCGGCGCTGGCTAAGACTCAGGACAAAATCAAAACGCTGGCCAAAGAGATCGCGGCGCTCAAGAAAGCAGAGAAAGCACAGGCAAGTGCTGCCCCTGCGTCGGACAAAGGCGATCCGAACACCCCAGAGCGTTTGAAGAAGAAATGGGAAATGGCGCAAGGCCGCCTTGAGACCGCCGAGAAGCGTCTGGCACAAGCCGAAGCCGATGGTTTGGATACGGTTGATGCCTTGAAAACCGGCCTGGAAAAGCAGCGAGCACGCGTAGCCGATGCTCAGGCAGCATACGATGCGGCCGTCAAAGCCGAAAGCGGCGAGGCGTCTCCAGAGTCAACACCAGAGTCAACACCAGAGACAACACCAGAAACAAAAGCTAAGCCAGCTGACGCCGCACAAATCAGCGCCGTAGATCTGGCACCAAAGATTCGCGCACAGCAGGATCGCATTGAAAAGGCGACCGAACGTCTGAACATGGCGAAAGCCGATGGCTTGGAAACTGTGCCAGCACTGGAAAAAGCCCTCGCGAAACAACAAGACAAACTGGCACAACTGGAAGCCCAAGCGGCATCGTCTTCCAGTCCGGCCACATCACCAGGAGACGCCTGACATGGCATTGCTCAGCTTGTCATCCCCACACGCCCGCGGCTCGAATCGCACCAGCCGCATCATGCTGAACGTGGCACTGGCCACCCTACCCGGCCTTGTGGTGATGGTGTATTTCTTTGGCTGGGGCACGCCGGTGCAGGTCGCGTTGGCGATTGTAACGGCCCTAATTACGGAAGCAGCCATTCTCAAGATCCGCCGCTACCCGGTCCGGTTTTTCCTGAAAGACAACACCGCATTGGTCACTGGCTTACTGTTGGGTCTCGCCCTGCCGCCGCTGGCTCCCTGGTGGATCACGGTATTGGCCTCGTCCTTTGCAATTATCTTCGCCAAGCATCTGTACGGTGGCATTGGCAATAACCCATTTAACCCCGCCATGGTAGGCTATGCGCTGGTTCTGATTTCATTTCCGGTGCAAATGACGACGACCTGGGCCGCATCGACTCTGGCCACCGGCAGTGACGCCGTCAGCCTGAGCAATGCCCTGCAGGCAGTGTTTACCGTGAATGGCGGCCTGATCGATGCGTACTCTGGCGCCACGCCACTGGACGAATACAAGCACCTGATCGGCAAAGAAACCTCTGACGCGCTACTGAGCCGGGATACCTTTAACGGTTGGTTAAACGGCGGCTGGGAGTGGATGAATCTGGCATTTTTAGCCGGTGGGATTTACTTATTGGCACGCCGCATCATTACCTGGCACATCCCTGTCTCTATGTTGGCAGCGCTGACCTTGTGTTCTCTGGTACTGGGCTGGGAAGAAGACCTGTATACCCCACTGTCACTGCATTTGCTGAGTGGCGCGACCATGCTGGGTGCCTTCTTTATTGCTACCGACCCGGTGTCTGCGTCAACCACGCCAACCGGCAAACTGATCTACGGCGCCGGGATTGGCATTTTCCTTTACATCATCCGTACCTGGGGCGCCTACCCAGATGCGGTAGCGTTCGCTGTACTGCTGATGAATTTCGCCGCGCCTTTCATCGATGCTTACACACAGCCACGAACCTATGGTCATAGCAAAGCCCGTCGCGGCCTGAAGCCGGGAGAGTAACGTATGCAGGAACTTCTCTTAGCCATTCGCCGCAACGCGGTCGGTCTGGCATTGTTCGCCGTGGTCACCGCCGGAGCCATTGCGTTAACCCAGACGCTCACGGCAGACCGGATTGCGCGCAATATTCTTGAGGCCGAGACCCGCGCCTTAAATGACATCCTGCCTGCGGATCAATACACGAATGACCTGCTGGCCGATACTCTGCCGTTGGATGCCCGTTTTAACCAACAACTGCTTGGCCCGGTGGCTGACGATGCCGTCATATACCGTGCCCGTCAGAACGGCGAAGTCAGCGCAGTGATTGTGCCGGTCGTCGCACCCGACGGTTACACCACCAACATTGATATGATCGTTGGCATTCGTAACGACGGTACGCTGGCCGGCGTACGAGTAGTCGCGCACCGAGAGACTCCAGGATTGGGTGATAAAATTGAAAAACGTAAATCCGACTGGATTCATACCTTTGACGGTCTGTCGCTGCAGTCGCCGATCGCTGATCAGTGGAGTGTGAAGAAAGACGGCGGCGCTTTTGATCAATTTACCGGTGCCACCATCACCCCGAGGGCCGTGGTTCGCTCGGTAAAACATGCACTCATGTTCTTCGATACGCACCGTGACTTGCTTTTGTATGGCGCGGCCATCCCTGAGGAGAATACCAATGGCAACTAAGTCTCTGCGTGACATTACCCTCGATGGGTTATGGAAAAACAACCCCGCATTAGTCCAGTTGCTGGGCCTGTGCCCATTGCTGGCTGTGACGGGCTCTGTTGTGAATGCGCTGGGTCTGGCGCTGGCCACCATGATGGTATTGGTCGGATCCAACCTGTCCGTCTCCTTGATCCGTAACCACGTCTCTGATGCCGTTCGCCTGCCAGCGTTCGTGATGATCATTGCCTCCTTTGTGACCGTCACTGAACTGGTCATGCAGGCCTTTACCTACGAACTGTATGAAGTGCTGGGGATTTTTATCCCACTGATCGTCACCAACTGCGCCATTCTCGGGCGTGCGGATGCCTTTGCTTCTAAGAATGGCTTGCTGCCTTCTCTGGTCGATGGCGTCATGATGGCACTGGGTTTTGCTGTGGTATTGATTCTACTTGGCGCAATGCGCGAAATTCTGGGACAAGGTGAAATCTTCGGCAACATGGATCTGTTGTTTGGCCCAGCAGCCGCGCAATGGAAGATTGAACTGGTCGATGGCTATCCTGACTTTCTGTTTGCGATTCTGCCACCGGGTGCCTTTGTCGGAATGGGATTGCTGATTGCCGTGAAAAACATCATTGATGATCGCATCAAGCGAGCGGCGGATGCTAAGAAGCAACCGGTAGAAACGGGCTCGAAGCGAGTTCGAGTCACCGGAAAAATCAGTTAACGGCGAATGTGATCGCCTGCGCTAGCACGTGCGTTCGAATGTGAAGAAAGGCGCTGTCAAAGGCTTAAAGGGTAAAAGGCGCCAGCAGACGCTCCCAGCTAACCCACGTTGAAAGCGTCCGCAATACACCTTGATTGATTGGCTAGCGCTTTGCCGTCAAGTCTTCACTGAGCGCTATTAACCCTCGATTCTGACGGTCGTCTTGGTCTGCTCACGGGCTGCCATTTCCAAGGTGTCGACGCCTGCCCGGTCGGCATACAGTGTCGCCGACGCCCCTAGCATCCCAACAAAAAACAACTCAGCAATCACCTTGTGGCGGCTAAAATCGAAGCGCATCAAGCGAATCGTACCCACCACCAGCGCCAACGCCACCAGCCCACCAAATACGACGGATTGCATCAGCAAGGTGGCATCTATCACCTCCGCCCCAGATTGAATCCAATCCAGCACGCCTTTGGTCATAAAGCCGGTCGTCAGCAGCATCAGGGCCACTGCTGGAACGGCATAACGATCGGCACGCTGTGCGTGCTCTGGCCCCTCCAAACGGTCGAGTGCCTCCGCGAACTCTGACATCGCAGGCAAGGTCAGGTCAGCCAGAGCGTTGCGTTGCTCGCTGTCTTGGGATTTATCTTCCACCAGTACCCATAAACGGCCACGGCGGCAGACGATCTTTTCAATACGAATGGTGTCGCGACTTCCCGCCGCAAACATTTTTAGCAGACGATCACTCAACCCAGGCGCCGCTGCCAGTGCCTGCGAGGCGGTAAAATCATCGGAGAGAATCACTAACGAGTCGTCGAAGGCGGCATTGCAAATACGCTTGTCGCTGTCCATGCCAACGTGAGCAAGAAGACGGTCAAACCAGCCATGGCGGCGGATGACAAAGTCATAGCGACGGGAAACGGTCATACCCGCTTTAATGCGGCGAGAGCGATTACCCTCATAGACCCGATATTGATAGGCGATACCGTTATGTCTGGAACGTGCCCCTTGCCATTCTGCGGTTACGCGATGCCAGAACATCACCACAGCAAAAAAACCAAGGCACATGAATCCAATCGTCAGCCACATAAACATCCCTCGTTCCGGTTCAGGATCTTGCTTCAGGCTCGTTATCAAACGGCCCAGCATTTGTCCGAATTGTTGAGTTCGCCACATTTAACTGTAGCTCAGCATGCACCGCTGTGAAGCGGTTCACATCTGCACAGAGCAAAAAGCTCTCTTGTGTGCCGAAAAAGCTCCTTTTTGGTATCATCCCGCGGCGCAAAAAGTCGCTCTCTATGTCGATACCTACAGAACGACTAATTTATTCACCTGTTTTCCGCACCGGATTTACGCTCCGGCGAGCGAGGTAACTATGACAACTCCGCATGAATACGTGGTTTGCGCCATGTACAAATTCGTGACACTCACTGATTTCGAAGCAAAACGTGAGCCACTTCTCGATGCTATGAATACCTTTAACGTGAAAGGCACCCTGCTGCTGGCCGAAGAAGGCCTCAATGGCACCGTTGCCGCGACCAGAGAAGGCATCGATGGTCTGCTCAACTGGTTACGCCAGGACCCACGCCTTGATGACATCGTGGTAAAAGAATCCTACGAAGCTGAGCTTCCTTTCTATCGGACTAAGGTCAAACTCAAGAAAGAGATTGTGACCATGGGTGTTGAAGGGATTGATCCATTAAAAGTGGTGGGCACGTACGTCAAACCGAAAGACTGGAATGCACTCATCTCCGATCCGGACGTCGTATTAGTGGATACCCGCAACGACTATGAAGTCGATATCGGTACCTTTGAAGGCGCCATTGATCCTAAAACTAAGACCTTCCGTGAGTTTCCACAGTACGTCAGTGACAATCTCGACCCGGAAAAGCACAAGAAAGTCGCTATGTTCTGTACCGGCGGTATCCGCTGTGAAAAGTCTACCGCTTACCTGAAAGAACAGGGATTTGATGAGGTATACCACCTGGAAGGTGGCATTCTTAAATATCTGGAGGAAGTCCCCCAAGAGGAGAGCCTCTGGAACGGCGAATGTTATGTCTTTGATAACCGGGTCACTGTGGACCACCAGTTAAACAAGGGCCAATACGATCTCTGCCACGCGTGTCGTCGCCCGATTACCGAGGACGATAAGGCACACAAAGATTATGTGTCTGGAGTCAGCTGTCACCACTGCATCAACGAATACAGCGAAGAACAGCGTGAGCGTTTTCGCCAGCGTGAGAAACAAGTCCAGCTAGCTCGCCAACGCGGTGAGGATCACCTGGGTGCACCACTGCCGGAATTGCAGGCACAGCGTCGCAAAGAAAAATTGGCACTCAAGGAAGCTCAGCGCCAACAATCCAATAAGTAAAAAGCATGACACTATTTCCGCCACAAAATGACTTTGTGGCGGAAACCTCCCTGCTCTGACCGGTTTATCCGGACTTTTCTCCCCACTGTCATTTTGCGTCAAACGACGATTCACTGCGCGATGGTAAGGTCAGGCTCCCAACTTACTTTGCAAGGAGCAAGCTATGACTGTCCGTCACCGGTTCGTCCGACGCTGGTTCAGCGTGTTGCTGTTGTCACTGGTCACTCTACTGACTGGTTGTCACACACTGGATGTCGAAATTACTACCCCTGAAACCATCACCCAACACCAAGCCTTTGCGTTTTCCGCTGCCATTGAGCAGGACGACGCTGAAGCCGTGATTTATACCTGGAAGCTGGATGGCAAAGTCATCAGTAACCTGGAAGCTGGTCAGGCGATCTTGTCGCAAGCCGGCGCTCACACCCTGTCTGTGACGGTCTCTGATGACCGTGACCGCGAAGGCGAAGCCAGCGTCGTACTGGATGCGACCGCGGCGCCGGTTCTGACGCCTGATTTTGATCTGACCCTGCGCGCGTCGGACCTGACAGGTTTTGCCATCGAAGGCGTCGCCATCGAAGTGAATGGCCTCACCGGGACGACCGATGCCAGCGGCTCACTGAGCTTTGAAGACATTGCCCTCAACCCGGTCATGGTGATTAAAGCCAGCGCCGATGGCTACATGGACCAGAGCTATCGTTACGAATTCAGCGCTGCTCAGGACGCTGCCACTGTGGTACTGACTCTGGCCCCGCAAGCCGCGCCAGTCACCTTTGATAGCAGTACGGAGCAGACGCTTTCTACTCCTGCATTGAACACTGAGATTTCTCTGCCAGCCGATGCGTTTGTTGATGCCGATGGTAACCCGGTAACCGGTAGTGTTGATCTGGCCATGACCCCAATCGACATTCGTCAGATCGGTGCCGCCTTCCCAGGCGGTGGCCAGGCGCTGACGGAAGAAGGTGAAGTCGTCGCGCTGGTGACCACCGGTATGATTGATTTTGAGTTCACGCAAAATGGTGAGCCGCTGCAGCTGGCACCCGGAACCACGGCGACCATTGGTATGGACCTGGTCTCTACTGTCGGTGCCGACGGCCGTATTCTGGCTGAGGGCGACACGATTGAGATGTGGTGGTTCGACACGGAATCTGGTCTCTGGGTCGAAGAAGGTACCGGCATCATCGTCGCTTCAGCAACCTCCCCAACCGGCCTGGCTCTGACGGCTACCGTAACTCACTTCACGACCTGGAACTGGGATTACTACAAAGCCGAAGACCGCGCCTCATTCGTTCTCACCTGCACGGTTGAAGGTCAGCCAATGGGCATGAGTGAAAGCTGCTTCGTACGCGTTGTTGGCGGTACTCTGAACCGCACCTTCACACTGGACAACAACGGTGTGACCGCCATTAACCTACCACCTAACATCACCTTCAATGTTTACGGCGAGCTGGTACACAGTGGCACTCAGATTTTCCGTGGTACCACTAGCTTTACCACCATTTCAGGTACGGTCAGCGCTAACGTCGACCTTCAGTCTTACCCGACGGATACCGGCACGGTCACCTGCTTTATCAGTGATGGCACCAATACGTCTCAGGTTGCCTGTGACGGTACCGCGACGGATGGCTCAGGTACTTACACCAGCTTCACGACCGACCCAACCACCCTGATCGGCTCATTTGAATACGTCAGCGATGAACTGGTAACCGTCTCAGCCAACATTCAGGGCTTTACTGAAACGCAAACTATCGACACCAGTCTTCTGGCAGGGGCACTGTCTGTACAACTGACGGCCAACGTTGGCCTGGGAACAGTCACCTGCTCTGCCACTCTGGATAACGGCCCAGTCGAATACTTCCCATGCGCAGGGCGCATCACAGACGACCTCGCGGGTGAGTATGTCTTCCAGGCAGGCGACTACAGCGGCTCGCCACTGACAGGCACCTTTGCGTTCAATGACAACGCATCCGTACTGACCATAGAACTGGCCAACAGCCTCAATGGTGCCTCAATCAGTGTTTACAACTGGAATGGAACTCAGAATGTGTACGTTAGCGGCACACCTGATACGGTCATCATCGACTTAAATACTGACCCCGCTGTGATCAACCAGACTTACGCCATTAACTCGGCCGATCTTTACAGCATTAGCTGTGTGGATGTTGCCGGACTGCCGGTCAGTGATTGCTACGTAAGTATTTATGGCCAATTTGAAAGTCGACTGTATGAAGGTTTGCTGAGCGATACACCTGAATAC
>JAYYHP010000272.1:0-4176 GCA_036148335.1 Pseudomonadota bacterium | reverse complement strand
TTGATCGAGCGCTTCGTCATGGCACCCATCAACATGGATTTCATCTGCTCAATCTGAGTGTTGTTGTCCGCCACCATAGCAACGGCAAAGTCATTCAGTTCAAAGCTGGCGCTGACGCCACGAAAATCGAAACGGGTGCTGAGCTCGCGATTCGCCTGATCAACGGCGTTCTGGGCTTCGTGCTTGTCTACTTCTGATACCACGTCAAATGAAGGCATAAGGTGTCTCCTGTAAATGGGGGTATGTATACCTTGCGCCTGTGGAGAATGCAAAGCCCGGACTGGCAGCCATGCTGGGATGAACTAGGCTTAAGGCAACCATCATTTGGCAATCATCGCACGACGCAGAGAGTGACGCATGGAGACAACACATAAGGCACTGCACGGACCCGGGATTTATTACCTCCGTCTGACCAGCGCAAGGAACCAACCTATTTTCCGTTCGGTGTTTGAGCACGACTACTGCACCCGGATTCTGAGCCACCTGAGCCAGGCACGGCTGCTGGCCTATGTGTACTTTCCTCAGGAAATTCATTGTGTCCTGCGCATTGAGTATGACTGGCCAGATACCGTCGACGAGATCCGTGAGCAATTTGTTGCCATGCACGAGCGTCTGTGGAATAACAGCCGCGCCGTGATCTCAGAAGATATTCAACCCGTGAAAGTCGATGAGCGCATGGCCCTGACGGATCTGATTCTCGCGCTGCACGCCTTGCCCGTCAGCCGCAAAATGGTGGCCGACGCCAGCATGTACCCGTGGAGCAGCGATCGTCATTACCGTGAAAGTGAAGCGCCCGATTGGATTGATGTCAGCACCATGCTGAACCAGCTGTGTGACACTCGCCATAACCGCGCACTGCGGTATCAGGCCGTGATGGAACGCCCGCCACGCCAGAGCGATATTCTCGACAATGTGATGCTCGACAACGCGGGAACCCTGACCCAGGCCGGATATTTGGCATTGGGACGCCCCGAGTTTGTCAGCCATGAGCTGACACCCAAGCCACTGCCCCCGATGAAACGCTCGAAAGACGAATTGCAGCGTCTCTATGCAGACGCAACTGGACTGATTGCAGAGCGGTTTGGTATCACCACCGACAGCCTCGAAGACCGCACTCACCGTCGTCAGTATCATCATCTGATGCCGCTGGTCGCCTGGCTTCTGAAGCAGCGCCAACTGACCGACGATCAGATCGCCACGTTGATACAGGAAGAGGAAGAGACCATTCCATTGTGGGTGCGCAGCGTTCATTCCGATCATTCACCGATGCTGATCGACCGCCTGACCCAGCTGTGGCAGCCGACACGCAACGATCCATCAGACAGTGATAACACCGCAGAGTCGGCCTCGGCACAGACAGACACATCCGTCGATAGCAGTGCAGAGAAGCCCGCCGCAAAGAGCAAAGAGCCACCGTCACTGGCAGCAGGTGTCGCCCTCCCCCCGCTGACGCGGGCGCCACAAAACGCTGACGCCCTGACTCACTGACCCTATAATCCGGGTATGACTGAGCATACTCACCTACCCGGACACTCGCCTGAAGGCACGAATCGTACATCTTCTGATCCGGAAGATCGTCTCTCTGTCGGTCTCTCTGCCGAGCAAAATGACTTACGTATCGGCGTACTGGGTACCGGTGCACTCGGCACCCTGATGCTGTCGCAGTGGCAGCCGCATCATTCGGTCTCAGTCCACAACCGCAGTAAGATATCTGGGCGCCATCAGCATCAATCGTTTGTGTTGCTCCCTTTTGAGGGCACCGCCCCTGACGATCTTCGCAATATTGAAGCACCCCGTTGGGCCGGTGAATCACTCGACTGGCTAGTCGTCACGACCAAAGCCGCCGCGACCCGAAACGCACTCGACAGCGTACGCTCATGGTTACCTCAGGTCAGCCGCATCATGCTGTTACAAAATGGCATGGGCCAACAGGACGAGGTGGCGCAATGGCTGGCCGAGCAGTCGCTTTCCTGTGAACTCTGGGCTGCCACGACGACGCATGGCGCCTACGTTAAAGAAGCCGACGCCGTTCACCCCTTGGGTTATGTCGTGCATGCGGGACAGGGACAAACGCATGCCGGGTGTTGGCAGCCAGCGTCCACGACATCGCCCGATCAGAGCGCCTCGGGACCCGCAACTGCGCTACTGCCTGAAGGCGTACTGCCTCATACCGACATACGCCAACTGCTGCTCGGTAAGCTGGCCATCAATGCCATCATTAATCCACTGACGGCGAAATTCCGCTGCCTCAATGGCGCCTTGCTCACCCACGAGTATCGCCAGACATTTGATGATCTCGCACACGAAGTCAGCGATTTGTTTGCCGCCATGCACTGGTCGGTTGGCTTTGATATTTATCAACGCGCCGTTGAGGTCGCCGAGAGCACCGCCGCCAATCGCTCATCAACCTTGCAAGATGTGTTGCAGCAGCGCCCCACTGAGTTACCCTACATCACCGGTTACCTGTTAAACGAGGCGCGGCGATGCGGCCTCGATGCACCGGTAAACCAAGCGCTGTACCACACACTCTGTCCAGAGGAAGGGTCATGAAAAGGATGCTCCGCCAGTGATGCTGGCCCGCCAGAAAGCCATGGTGGCGACCATGGTGGTGTGCGCCACTGTGGTGTGCATGTCGACGCTGGCCTATATTTTTGCGGCGGAGCGCGTCAACCGCTCGCACGTTGCACCGACGGTCAGCGACACCCTGGCACAAATTATTGAAGGTCAGTTAGCCGCGCAACCAGACGATCTGTTTACCGTGCAAAGCAGTCTGCACCGTATGACTCAGCACTACCAGATTGACGAAGTCGCACTCTATGACAGCTTGGGCAAACGTCTGGCCCACAGCAGCGCAGGACAAAAAGAAGCCCGTCTGGCGACTGAGCTCGAAAACATTCAGCCCGGCACGGATGGACGGCAGTACCGGTTGATGTCTGGCAGTGAAGATTTTGTGCTACTGATTCGCAATCAAATGGCGCTGCCGGAATTCTTTTATCTCGATACCCTGACCACCAGCCTCGTCATTACCGCCCTGTCGGCCTTGTTGGTATTTATTCTGTATCTGTACACCCGCCGCTGGCAGCAACGCCCCTATGAGCACCTGCTTAAAGATA
The DNA here is from genome assembly GCA_036148335.1 of Pseudomonadota bacterium. GTDB lineage: Bacteria > Pseudomonadota > Gammaproteobacteria > Pseudomonadales > Oceanobacteraceae > Thalassolituus. Next base: position 1,063 of record JAYYHP010000272.1, on the reverse strand, counting down.
TTCACGAAGCCGCCGAACGCAAAGACGATGGTCGCATCACACTGAAATTGCGCGACCCCGACCTGAAGCCATTAATCGAAGCGTTAAATGATTTATTCTGGCGCCGTAATCAACGCCATCAGCACCTGAAAACCGCCCATCAGCAAGCCGAACACGCGCGACTGCGCGCCACGCGACTGTCGACCGAAACCCGTCAGATGAACGAAGACCTGGCGAAGGAAGTCTCGGTACGCCGCAGTGTCGAAGTGCAGTTAAAAAATACCCAAACCCTGCTCGATGGCATTCTTAACGCCATGCCGTCGGCACTGTTTGCCTTGGACAGCCGCAATCGCATCGTGCAATGCAACCAACAGGCAGGCGAGTGGCTCGATAAAGAATACCCACAGTTGATTGGGCTGCCGTTAACGCAATTAATCCCCGAGTTAGCACCACTGACGCTGCTTCCGGCTTCCCCTGCCGAACGGCCTCGTATGAACAAGCACGAGCGTATCGAGGTAAAGTTTGCCCACGACACCATTACCACCGACATCCTGATCTACCCGCTGCCCAGCAGTCAGCAGGCTCGTTTAGTGGTTCGGATCGATGACGTCAGCCAGCGCCAGCGTATGGAAGAAATCATGGTGCAGACTGAAAAAATGATGACGGTCGGTGGTCTTGCTGCGGGAATGGCGCACGAAATTAACAACCCCCTGGGGGCAATTTTACAGAATCTGCAAAATGCCCGTCGTCGCCTTGATCCAACGCTCCCGGCCAACCAACGCATGGCCGATGAGCTGGAATTAAACCTTGAATTAATGTCTGAGTATTTGCAGCAACGTGGCATTCAAACCTTCTTTGCGCACATACAGGAAGCCGGTGAACGCGCCGCTGGCATCGTTGCCAACATGCTGCAGTTTTCACGCAATGATCATCTGCAAAAACGCGATATCAGTCTGGCAGAATTAGTCGAAACAACATTAAACATCGCTCACAGCGACCTGGAATTGCGCCATATCGCGGTGGATCTTGGCCCTGAACCAGAGCAGTGTTTTATTCACTGCGTGCCCGGTGAAATTGAACAAGT
>JAYYHP010000271.1:0-5021 GCA_036148335.1 Pseudomonadota bacterium | reverse complement strand
ATGACATGACTGACCGGCCTTCTACTTTACATTCGACCGCCTCTTCTACACCCAGCCCAACGTTACAACCGATTCTGGCGCGCCAACCGATTCTCGATCGCAGTCTCAAAGTCGTTGCCTACGAATTACTCTGCCGTCCAGTGCCGCAGGATACAGAGGCCTGGCAAAACGCCAATGGTTGTCATGCAACTACCGAGGTCGTCATCGGCGCCGTCCATGAAATCGGATTGAACATCGTCACAGGCAACAAACCTGCCTTCGTTAACTTTACCGAAGAATGGCTGCACCGAGCGCCGCCTATGCCACCTGAGGACATGGTGGTCGAAATTCTCGAGCATATCCCACGCACACCCGAGGCTGAGGCTGCCGTTCTGGCTTTGAGGCAAGCGGGCTATCGAATCGCGGTCGATGATTTCACCGGCAATTGCGATCAAGCGCAGTGGTTTGATCTGGCCGATGTTGTAAAGCTGGACTTATTAGGGGTTCAGGACATACAACAGGCCTGCGCTCTGCGGGAAAAATACCATCGCCCCGGACTGACCTGGCTGGCCGAAAAGGTCGAAACCTACGATGAGTTCAACACCCTCGCTCAGGCAGGCTTTGATTTATTTCAGGGCTTTTTCTACAGCAAACCGACACCGGTCTATGGCAAGCGCAGGCCGGATTCTCAAATGGCAGTCATGCAACTACTGGGTACCCTAAACCAGTCGGACGCTGGGCCAAAAGACGTCAGCCAGTGCATCAGTAACGATCCACAGCTCAGCTTCCGACTGATGCAAATGGCAAATTCCGCCTCGGTGAATCCCGGCGCCGCCGTAACCACCTTGCAACGAGCAACGGCCTTACTCGGCCTGACGCGCATTCGCCAATGGGCCAACCTGTTGGCGCTGGGGAAGTTGTCCGACAAGCCCGCCGTCTTGCAACAACAGGCCCTGTACCGTGCTCATTTGTGTCAGGAAATCAGTGAAGCCATGCCGTCGCACAGCATGGACCCGGACACGGCCTTTACACTAGGGCTGTTCTCATTGTTGGACGCCATGATGGATACGCCCATCAACGAGCTCTGCGCCCGCTTGCAATTACCCGAGGAACTTAGTAGCGCGCTAACACAACATCAGGGTCAATATGGTCGCTTGTTGCAAGCCGTAGAAGCGTGGGAGCAGGCAACACCCGAGTCCATTCCATGGAGCCAGCTTGGGTTAACATCACCGGAGATGGAAGGCGCCATTGAACGCGCCTTGGTGGCCATGAACCGCTCCGCAGGATTGCTGAACGGCTGAGTTATTGACTACACGACACATAGATCAGCTTGCCTGCTGCACTTCCGCCGTGTGCCCTGCCAGCACTTCTGCGCGTTCAGAAGGCAGCCAGTAAAACGTCTCCCATAAAATACGGTAGCGACGCACTTCTTCCTGCCATTGCGCATCCGACCAACCTAAGGGGGACTGCAACAACGACTTCAGCGTTGATTCGTGCGTCAGACCGCCTTGCGGCACCAGCAAACCAACGCGAGTACGGCGCAGCAACAGGTCATCCAGATGCACGACCTGTTCATTCGCGGCACTCCAGACCAATTCTGCCCACAACACGTCCGTGCCCGGAACGACCTCTCGGGTTTCCTCACTGGATTGCGCCAGAATGTCTTTGGCGCATCGACCGTAGAACCCCAGCAAACGACGCTGACGTTTTTCAGGTAATGTCGACAGCACATCGGCCCATCCTTCACTCACTGAAGCAGACGCGGTAAATACCGGCCCGTTCGACAAGGTTAATTCCGGGAATACCGGAGGCGTATCGTCATCCGAGTTATCTTCCCGGAGTTTCGATAACACATCGTGGGCAATTCGACGGAAAGTGGTCAGCTTACCGCCACTGACGGACACCACCCGACCGTCCTGCCATACGGTGTGATCACGGGACTCCTTGCTACTGTTATCGGCACCACTGGCCACCAGAGGGCGTACCCCCGCCCACGACGAAATCACATCACGCTCACTGATCTCCGCTTGAGGAAACTGATATCGCACCAGATCCAACAAATAGTGCAGTTCATCGTATGTGATGCCCACCTCGTCATTACCCGGCGCCGGATGATCGAGATCCGTGGTGCCAATCACCGTCCGGCCTTCCCAGGGATAAACAAAAATCGGACGCTTATCTTTCGGGTGCAACACGGTGAATGACACATCAGTCGGCAGACGCTCTGCCTCAACCACAATATGACTGCCCCGCGCCGGGCGAACCGAATGGGTTTTGCCCAACTGCTGACGCAAATCATTCACCCACACGCCCGTGGCATTCACCACCGCTTGCGCACGAATCACATGATGATCGGAGGTCAGCGCATCCTGTAACGTCAAAGAGACGCCCTGCGAATCCTGCTTAATCGACGTCACACCCAGATAGTTAATGGCCGTCGCCCCGTCATCACAGGCTTCCTGCAATACCCGCTGCACCAAGCGGCTATCGTCAGTGACAGCATCGGCAAATTCCGTCGCGCCAGTCAGGCGCTGACGCCTCAACAGCGGGAAACGTTGTATGACCGCATCGGCAGAATGGTATTGGCGATAGCGCTGCCCGGCTAACCAGTCATACACACGCAACAACCCACCAAACAACCAGCGCCCGGGAAACTTGCCCGCGTAGTGCGGCATCATGTAGGGCATCAGGTCGACCAGCCCCGGAGCTTCGCGCATCAGGCGTTCACGCTCATGGACCGAATGCATGGTCGTGCGCACATCGCCTTGGGCAATGTAACGTAGGCCACCGTGCACCATTTTCGATGAACGGCTAGACGTTCCCCAGGCAAAATCCTGTCGTTCTAACAATAGCACTTTTAAGCCAGCGCGAGCCGCTTCACGCGCAACACCCGCCCCAGTAATGCCACCGCCAACGACCACCAGATCCCAGAGGTTCTCTGATGTCAAAAGGGCCAGATTGTCTTTTCGGCGCTCAGACTGCATCGCGCATTCCGTCATGGTCTCAGGTGTCCTATTGAGGGTATATGGGCGTGAATTTCACAGGGATCAAACGCATGGGTGCCTCTGCCAATGACACCGCTACGACCTCCGCTAAGTCAAGGCCCTTGTTGACGTCACTAACAATCTGTAACACACGGTTACTTGCCGACCGCCAGAGGGTAAATCAGTATAACGCCATCATCTGACTCTGCACTCCCCCTAGCTATTGGGTTAGAGGCGAACCTTGCAGAAAGTTTCAGCAGCACGGATGAATGTATGAACGACAAGAATAATTATCAGGCAGGCACTGTCTCTGCCACATTCGTGAGCTTATTTCTCCGCACAGCGCAGGAGTACGGCATAAGCCCAGCCAACGCGCTGGCAGCCTGCCATCTGCCCGGAGATTTACTCGAAAACCCATCCAGCCGGATCGACGCATTTGAGTTCGAGGCCTTACTGCGCTGGTTAATTGTGCGTTGCGATGATCGGCTTTTCGGTTTTAACAGTGCCCGACAGTTAGTCCCCGGTGCCTTTGGCGTGCTGGGTTACGTCATTATGAACTGTGAATCCAGTGGTGACGCTATCCGCATGGTGCCGCGCTACGAAGCTCTGATCGGCAATCTTGGGACCACCGAGCTGCACGAAAGCGACGATGTTGTTGCGCTGCGCTGGTCATCGTCCTGCGGCGATCCCATCGTACGTACCCACTTAGTGGATGAGTACATGTCCACCACCGTTGGGTTCGCACGCTGGGTCACCGGCCGCGATGATATCCACCCCAACCGCATTTACTTTGAACACAAGGCGCCCTCAGCACCAGTTCTTGAAACACTTAAGAACTACTACCGCTGTGAGCTGATTTTCGATGCTAAGACCAACGTCATGGAGTTTTCACCGAGCCTTATGTCACTACCTATCCAACACCCCGACCCGACTCTCCTGCGTACGTTGCAGGAACAAGCTGACCGTCAGTTCCGTGAATTGCAGCAATGCGATCCGGTGGTCATTCAAGTACGCGCCACGCTGGAATCCATGATGGAACGGACGATTCCACGCCGTGAACGCGTCGCCAGCAAACTCGGCATGTCTGAGCGAACCCTACAGCGCCGACTACTGGAAGCGGGTTCGTCGTATCAACAGATCCTCGACGAGTTGCGACTGGAGCTGGCCAGTAGCTGGCTGTTGCGCAAAGACTGGCCCGTGGCTGACATTGCACTGCGCCTTGGCTTTACTGAGCCGCGCTCATTTCAGCGCCGCTTTAAAAGTTGGACGGGGAAATCCCCGGGCGAATTCCGTCGAGGTGGACACGAAAACAGCCACAGTGAACTTAAGGCACAGGCCGTTAGCTAAAGCGGCCTGCCCTACCTCACTACGTAGCTCAGGCCTCCAAGCCCTCTGCCTCCAAGCTCTTTTGGCTTGTGGCTCGTTCAGCCGTGGTGGCCTGTTCCTCGTAACATGCTCACCGGCGCTCTGGCTTGGCTGTTTGGTTGATGAGTGATCTGCCCTAGCCAACCTGTTCGTGAGTACTCCGCTTTAGATCTGCCCTAAACAGTTGCCTGTGTCACCCTGCGGCGCCACAATAGCGCCCGCTTCATCCTCTACTGACAACTCAACGGTTAAACCCACTGATAATAGAGACACCCTCGTTTTGTTAACCTCGTGGAAATTCTGGGCGGGCGCCTTATTAATGGCCGGGCTGATTGCTCTGGTCGAAAGCAGCTATGGCTGGCTTAACGTTCTGGCGAGCTGGAAAGCCATCCCTACCGACGCCCTAGTGATTGCGATGTCACTTATGTTGCTCAGCTACGGCTTACGCGCCGTGCGCTTCTACGACTTCTTTATCGACCACACCCGAGGGCATTTTCTGCCGTTATTGCGCATCACCGTGCTACATAACTTCTTTAATAACCTGCTGCCCATGCGCTCAGGCGAGGCCGCCTTCCCACTATTAATGAAGCAGAAGTTCGGGCTACCGATACGTCATTCGGCCCCGGCTTTGCTCTGGTTGCGCCTGCTTGACCTATATGCCCTGTTAGCACTGGGCTTCATCAGTTTGCAAAG
>JAYYHP010000270.1:0-9846 GCA_036148335.1 Pseudomonadota bacterium | reverse complement strand
ACACGTTTTACATCGTGACGGCCGGTCATAGTGACCTTAACGAGACCAGCACCGGACTCACCGGTTACTTCGGCAGAGGCCAGTTCTTCCTGCGCCTTTGCCATCTGCTCTTGCATCTTCTGGGCCTGTTTCATCAGGTTACCCATGCCACCTTTGATCATAGTTATCTCCTAGGTATTGGGGCGAATGGAGTCCTCTACGACGGAGGCCCCCATCTCGTTAATTATCTGATTGACCAGCGGATCGCTGTCGATTGCCTGACGGGCAGTATACAACGCCTCAGTTTTTAAACGGTGGCGGCGCTGGTCGGGGGTTTCGCCGCGCGGCGGCAATAAGGTCATGGCAATGGTCGAGTCGGGACGAAGCGTCTGAATCGCCGCTTCCACTCGCGCGCTTTGACTGTCGTTGAATAACGCGCTTTGGGCCGGGTCGACATCAAACACCAGGTGCGCCCCCGCCACCTCGATCAAGGCACTGTTGCGCGCAATGGCCATAGGCAAACCCGCCAGAGGCAACTGCTCAACCCATACATGCCAGGTATGGGGTGCCAGCTCGGGTAACTCGTTAGTCGCCGCTTGATCATTGCTATTCGATTCGGGAGTGCCTGACACGGGAGCATCGGCTGACGTAGAAACAACCTCCGCTGGCACCTCAGGAACAGGCTGACTTGGAGTCGATTCCGACAAAACGTCCATCAAAGACGTAGGACCTGTCGGTGTCGACTGGTCTGCCACCAGTGCTTGTTGGTGATCTGGTGTCTGGTCAAGTGCCTGATCGGTTTCCGGTACAACGTCTGAAACCGGACTGTTCGACTCTGGGCCTGCGGCTTCCGGCTCATCGTTGGCAACATCGGAACCAGCGCCCGCGATCGGCGAGGATATTGCTGGCTCTGGTGTCGTTGTTTCAAAGGGATCAGACGGCACTGTGTCACCCGCCATGTCTTTCGCATCAGACACCGGAGTGTCGACCGCCTCAACAGCGTCTTCTGACGGTGTAACTGGAGCAGCTAACTCTTGAGCCTCAGACTCGTGAGCTGTTGATTCGGGAACAGTAGCAACAGGAACCGGGTCATTAGACGTGTGAGAATCCGCAACGACGGTAGCGGTAGACGGAACAGCAGCAGACGGAACCTCCGATGCCGGCTCAGCCGACGTCAGAGGCTTTTTTTTTTCGAGTGCGCTAGCGAGATCTAACTCAGGGACGACGTCCGGTGCCGGGCGGAATGCCAGCATTCTCAGCAGCACCATTTCAAAGCCCTGTCGAGGGTCTGGGGCGAGTGCCAGGTCTTTACGGCCTTGCAAGGCGATCTGATAGTACAACTGCAGATCTTCTGCGGGCATGGCCATCGACAGCTGCAAAATCGCTTCGCGGTCGCCTTCGGCGTTTTCAATGGCATCCGGAACCAACTGAGCAAGCGACGCCCGGTGCCAGATGTGTAACAACCCCTGCAGAATCTCATCGAAATCGGGAGAGTGCTCGGCCATTTCGGCGGTTTCTTGCAAAATCGTCGCCGCATCGCCTTTCGCCATGACTTCCGCCAGTCGGAATAAGCGGCCACGATCCATGGTGCCGAGCATGGCATTCACTTGAGACTCATGTACCTCGCCTTCACCAAAGGCAATGGCCTGGTCAGTCAGGCTCAGCGCATCACGCATACTGCCCTGCGCCGCACGCCCTAGTGACCAGAGTGCTGGTTCTTCAAAAGGAACGGACTCCGCCTCAAGCACCTTGCCGAGGTAACCGACAATGCGCTCAGGGGTCATATTTTTCAGGCTGAATTGCAGGCAGCGCGACAGAATCGTCACCGGCAGCTTTTGCGGGTCGGTTGTTGCCAGCAGGAATTTCACATGTTCCGGGGGCTCTTCCAGCGTTTTCAACAAGGCGTTGAAGCTGTGGGTCGAGAGCATGTGCACTTCGTCAATCAGGTAGACCTTGAAGCGGCCACGGGTCGGCGCGTACTGGACGTTGTCTAACAGTTCGCGGGTATCCTCTACCCGGGTACGGGACGCGGCATCGACTTCAATCAGATCAACAAAACGTCCTTCGGCGATCTCGCGGCAAGACGTGCATTCTCCACATGGGCGAGCGCTGACGCCCTGCTCACAGTTCAGGCATTTCGCCAGAATACGTGCAATCGTCGTTTTACCCACACCGCGGGTACCGGTAAACAAGTAGGCGTGGTGCAGGCGGCCTTCGTTGAGGGCGTTAATCAGTGCGCGCAACACATGCTCTTGCCCCACCATTTCATCAAAGAAACGGGGACGCCATTTACGCGCAAGTACCTGATAACTCATGACTATTTTGCCGGACTGAAAAATCTGGGCGAATGATAACTGCTTGCGAGGGGAAAGTCAGGAAGAAACTGGAGATGACCTCCGCCAGCCACACCCCGGCACACGAATCGACCACTACCGTTGCTTCCTTCCGGACCTGGCGGGGTTCGCGGTGTATCGTTGCGAGGGGACCGACAGAGGCCACCATAACATTCCGGAGAACTCCGGACGGCCGCTACATTAGCGAAAAGGTATTTGATAATCAAGGAGTTATCGCAAGATCTCAAATATGCAGCCATTGCGCGAGCGCTTGATTGATGACCTCAGCACGACTGATACCAAGATCCTCTGCCGCCTCATCCAGTGCAGCCACCACGTCTCCCGGCAATTTCACCTCCAAACGATGAAGCCCGGCGTGTTTGTCACGTAAACGCTGACTGCGCTTATTATGGCGACATTGCTGAGTGCGATCGTACGGATTACTGCGCGGCCGCCCGGGACGGGTGGTCGAGAACATATCAATGGTGGTTCGGTCTTCTGGCTGGACAGACATCCAACGCTCCTACTGTCTGGCTGGGGGCAATTATCCCCGGCCTCACTGCAAAAGCAAGCCGCGCTTTTGCACCGCAACCCTTGCTAAACCCCGGCAGGCGCAATACTGTGACCTTATTGCCAAGGAACACAGCGACAATGACACAGAAGCCTCAATCGATTCCCCACACGCTAGCTACTCAAACCATTCACCCGGATTCTCTCAGCTTTACCACCACCGCCGACATCGAGCCGTTTCACGGCGTACTCGGTCAAAGCCGCGCCGTTAATGCCATACAGTTTGGCGTGGCCATGGAACGCCCCGGATACAATATTTTCGTTATGGGCGACACCGGCACCGGGCGCTCGTCCTACGTGCGCGACTATCTGAAAAGCGAAGCAAAACGACAGGCCACCCCAGACATCTGGTGCTACGTCAATAACTTCAAAAACCCGCGCGAACCTAAGGCGCTGGCCCTCCTGCCTCAGGAAGCAAGTGAGTTCAAACGCGTTATTTCGGAGCTGATTGAACAGCTCATGGCCAGCTTCCCGGCCGTGCTGGAACACCCCACGTATCAGCAGAAGAAGTCCGCCATTGATTACACCTTCAACCGCCGCTACGACAAAGCGATCGAAACGGTAGAGCGTGAGGCGCATAAGCGCGGCGTTGCCGTCTACCGTGACTCGAACGCCATCAGCTTCACACCCATGCGCGATGGTAAGGCACTGGATGAAACGGAATTCGCGCAACTCAGCGAAGACGAGCGTGATACCTTCCATAACGACATCGCCAATCTGGAACAGATGCTCAGTGACCAGCTGGCCGAACTGCCGCAGTGGAAACGGGAAAGCAGCAACGAATTGCGCCACCTCAACCAGGAAACCATTCGTGCCGCCATCACACCATTGCTAGAGCCAATCCGCTCGGCCTTTGCGCATCACGAACCCATCATGGATTACCTGACCGAGATGGAGGAGCACCTGCCCTCGCTGGTACTCGAAGAGCTGGTCGAAGAACGCCTGATGGACCTGCGCGAAGAGTACGCCAAACGCAGCAGTCTTGAGGACTCTCTGCTCCCGAACATTGCCACCCACCATGCTGCAGACAGTGGCGCCCCCGTGGTCTACGAGCCGCACCCGACCTACGCCAACCTGGTTGGCCGCATTGAGTACGTCAGTGAACAAGGCGCACTGGTGACCAACTATCAGAAAATCGCACCGGGCGCATTGCACAAGGCCAACGGCGGCTATCTGATACTGGACGCTGAAAAAGTCCTGACCGAGCCGCTGGTCTGGGATGCGCTCAAGCGCGCCCTGCAGTCCAACGAGCTCAAAATGGAGTCGCCCTACTCAGAAATCGGTCTGATCAACACCACGTCGCTGGTGCCAGCGCTGATCCCACTGGATTTCAAACTGGTGCTGATTGGCTCCCGACACATCTACTACCTGCTGCAGCAGCATGATGAAGACTTCAAACGCCTGTTCCGCACCGTGGTGGACTTTGACAGCGACATCCCGCTGAACGAAGAGCACCTGAGCGCCTATGCCCAACTGCTGAAAAGCCGCATCGATGAGCAACAGTACGCAGACATGAGCAAAGCCGCCATCGAGCGCATGGTGCAGCATAGCGCTCGACTGGCCGAGCAACAGGACACCCTGAGCGCGCGCATTGGCGACCAGTTTGATCTGCTCGCCGAAGCCGACTTCATCCGCAAACTGGCGAAAGACGACGTCATTACCCCCACCCACATCGATCGCGCACTTGCGGCCAAGCAAGAGCGCACCGGGCGGGTCTATGACAAGTTGTTCGAACAGATGCTCGATGGCACCGTACTGCTGGAAACCAGCGGCGAAGCCATTGGCAAAATCAACGGCCTGACGGTGATGTCGCTGGGCGACACCAGCTTTGGCTCTCCAGCACGCATTACCGCCACGGTCTATCCGGGCAGCAAGGGCGTGGTAGATATCGAACGCGAAGTGTCGCTTGGGCAGGCTCTGCACTCCAAAGGTGTCATGATTCTGAGTGGTTTTCTCGGAAACCGCTATGCTCAGCGGTTTCCGCTGGCCATCTCCGCTCACATTGCCATGGAACAGTCCTACGGTTACGTCGACGGCGACAGTGCCTCCATGGCCGAACTGGTGTGCCTGATTTCGGCGCTGATTCACAGCCCGGTCAATCAGAACTTCGCCATCACAGGGTCAGTTAACCAATACGGTGAAGCCCAGGCCATTGGTGGTGTGAATGAAAAAATCGAGGGCTTCTTCCGCCTCTGTGCGGCACGCGGCCTGAGCGGTGATCAGGGCGTCATCGTGCCGCTTTCAAATCTACGTAACCTGGTGCTTCATCAGGACGTTGTCGATGCCATGGCCGACGGAAAATTCCACGTTTACGGCGTGAATCACGTCGACGAGGCTCTGCATCTGCTATTGGGTCGGGAGCCGGGGGCGGCGAATGATGAGGGAGATTTCCCGGTCGGTACAATCAACGCCGATATCATTAAGCGCCTGGAAGCCATTGCCAACATGGGCAAAGACAAGGACAAAGATTAAAGAAGCGAGTGCGTAAATAACGCGGTTAAATAAGCCGCGCGTGCCAACGGCTGCGAGTCGTTGGCATCCACGTCGTTGGCTCTACTGACACCAGACAGAAGGAACGCGCTCCGGTCAGGTCGCAACCCGAACCGGATGGCGACCATGACGCACATGCGCCAGTAACTGGTCGTGCAATAAGGTGTAATCCACTGGCTTGGCCATCACCGTGTCCATCCCCATATCCAGACACCGCTGTCGTTCCATATCGGAGACACCGGCCGTCAATGCAATCACAGGAACAGTACAACCGAGCTTACGTAGCGCCTGCGTGGTATCCATGCCATTCAAAACCGGCATGTGACAATCCATAAGGATCACATCCGCCTGGCGCCATGCTTCACTGTCGAGTAACGCCTGTCCGTGATCAAAAGCATCAACAATCAAGCCTTTCTTTTCCAGGATGACACGCAACGTGCGCTGATTGGTCGCATCGTCCTCACATACCACGACTCTTAGTGGGCGATTGGACTCTGCCGCACCAACGGGTGCGTCGTCCGTGGCCTGCACAGGGACTTCAAGCCAGAAAGTTGCGCCATCGCCTCGCTGACTGACGACACCCACGTAGCCGCCCATCATTTGCGCCAGATTACGACACAAGCTTAAGCCCAACCCGGTCCCGCCATAGAGCTGAGACGTTTGCTCTCCGCCCTGCTCATAGGGCTGAAAAATCTCATTCAGACGTTCCCGTTCAATACCAATACCGGTGTCTTTCACCAGCAGGTTCAGCAACACACTTGCGTCTTGCTGCTGCGCCGTCAGACGCACAGTAATGGCGCCGCCAGCGGGAGTAAATTTGCAGGCGTTACTGAGAAAATTCACCAGAATCTGACGCAGCCGAGCAGAATCGCCAATCACTCGCTCAGGCACATCGTCTTCAATATCCAGCACAAAACGAATGTCTTTCTGCTTCATGTTGGCGGTAAACATAGCGACACCACGCTCAAGCCACTGTCGCACGTTAAATGCCTGCGGGTGCAAGTTCAGCTTGCCCGCTTCGATCTTAGCGATGTCCAGCACATCATCGACCACGCCCAACAGCGACTGCACCGTGAATCCAAGGTCTCTCACCAAGTCTGCGGTCACCGTGTCCTGTGGCCGCTGCTGCAATAACTCGACAATTCCGATCATGCCCGTCAGCGGATTACGTATCTCGTGACTCAGATGAGCAAGAAACTGCGTTTTGGCCTCAAGAGCCCGCGCCGCAACACGCCGTTCCTCTTCCGCAACGGAGGCACGCGTGGCGTATAAATCGGCGGTAATAATGTCCCGATAACCACGCAATGCGGTCGTCAGTGAGACGTACAAACGCTCTTGCGTAGACTCACTTTTCGACAGGTAGTCATTGATGTCGTAGTTGCTGACCACCCGATATTCCGGAGCAAACCCCGCCTGCCCGGTACGCATCAGAATACGCAGGCGCTGGTTAGCGAGGTCGTTACGAATAAACTGGACCAGAGTCAGGCCAGCGTCGTCGTCTTCCATGACGACATCAAGCAAGGCCACGGCAATATCACCCCGGCGCTGCAAAATGTCTCGCGCCTGTTCGGCTGAATTTGCTTCCAGACACTCAATGCCACGCCCTTCAAAGCGAAAACGCGACAACACTAGTCGAGTAACATCAAGGACGGACTGATCATCGTCGACGACTAATACCGGGAAGCGAGGCGGCAAGGCATCATCCAACAGAGATTCGAGGTCGGCCGTTGAATCGTCATGAGACAAGGCACCACTGGATCGTGACGCTGCTTGCTCTGAAGGGGAATCCGTTGCAATCCGTTGCATGTTTGAATCCTATTGGGCGAGCATCCGCTCTCTCAGACTGCCTTGTACGGCATCCTCTGAGAGCCAGATGGCCATCATGGCCTGTTTAAAATCGAGCCCCGGCGCCACTGTCTGCAGGTCGCCGTTGCGATAAATTTCTGTACCCCGACCGGGTAGATAATGCAGATCAAACACATCGCCCTGCTTCATGTCCGCCCGAAAGGTCGCAATCATAGTGTCGATTTGAACCCGGATCGGCCCGAGATTACCGTGGGTAGCGCGGACAAAACCGTCCATCACCGCCTCTGAAAAGCGCTTACCAGTGATCAGATCAGAGGTGATAAATACTCGAATATTAGTGGGGGCATCCGCTTGAATAATGGCGTCAGCCTCAGAAGAAACCTCAGGGAGATAGAGCGCCGCAATGTAGGCATCAACGAAGAACTTGGTGCGCATACCGGCGCCATTTAATGTCAACGTATGATCGCCGAACGTCAATGACTCCGGGACATCCACGCCTTCAACTTCCTGTGCAACCGCCTGCGGAACAGCCAAAGATAACCCGCCAACAATAAGCATCAAAGGTGCAGCCAAAAACGCCACACCACTCAGACAAAGCCCCGCGGCAAGTTTACGTGCCGAGCCGATCAACATCCGGTTAACTTCTCTGAACATACAACTCCCTGAGCCACCGCCAAATCCGCAGTGTCGTTACTTCCAACGCGAAACACAAGGCGCGATACCGCCTTGTGGTCATACTGGCGCGTCAGTTCCAATCTGACGGTCAGAGGAGCACTGCCCTTCGGCAGGCTCAGTGAAATTCGCGCAGATTGCGCTGCACAAATCGCAGTGTCATCTCTACCAGATTTTCACCTGAATCGTAGAAGCGATCATCCAGCGCCGCGATGTCGTCCGCATGCTCGCTCTCAATCTGATCAAACAGATCGGTGCGATCATCCTCATCGGATGGCACAGCGCGGCCAGGGAACAAATCCAACACCTGATCAAACAGCGCCACCGAGGCTTTCGCCTTGATACGCTCCAGCGCAACCAAGGTGTCTTCCGCACGACTGCCGGCTTCATGATGGAAGAACTGAACGAAACCGCCGTTCTCCATCTCTCGCAGAAGCTGATCGATGCAGTACACCGTTTTTTCAGCGTCGTTGAGGGCGTCGTACCCAACTTCAGATTCTTTGTCGTAGATCACATCCGTGATCTGAAGGAATGAATCGGTCTCATCGGCAACGTCCAGAGCTGCCTGAATCTCCATGTTCATAGGGTCCTACTTAATGCTCACATATTGACAAGGGGTGTAGCCACAATAGCCCACGCATTATCAATTGACAAAGGTTTTCAACCGAATCATTGGCACAGGTCACGAATCCAACGAGCGGCTGTCTCCGGTGCTTCCATAGGAAAGCAATGCGAACCATCGATAGGATGAACTTTGATCAGAGAATTCATGCGCGCCGCTTTCGCCGTTGAGCGCTTAATAAAGGGATAAGACGAGGACGCCACCATGATATCGACACGGCAACTGACCTCCTGTACGGCTTGCCACAAGCCCTTTGGATAACTACCGAAAATGGCCGCCTCCCACTCAGGATCACAACTCAGCATGACCTCCTCCGTGGGCTGACTATCATCATCCAGCACAGGCTTAAGACCGTGCTGCACAAACGCGTCCAGGGCATCGGTGCGCCACTGCCGGTACAATGACTTGCGACTCAATTCCTCACGCGCCGTCGCGCGATCAGGCCAACGGGCTCGTCGGGCAGATACGGATTTCACTAACCCGGTTTTGGTCCACCACCCGGTCAGGCGCATCATGCGTTGAAATAACAGCACTTCACTACTGAACAGCACCGGGTCGAGCAAAACGATTCGTTCAAACAACCCCGGATGACGCGCCGCTGCTAACAGAGTGACCACACCACCCATTGAGTGCCCGACGCCAATTAAGGGGGCCCGCCCCCGCCCAGCGACACTGTCGGCGAGATGGTCCGCCATGGCGATCCAGTCTGGCATGCGCCGTTGCGTTTGTTCCGGCGCGGGAGGCGCATCGCCATGCCCCGGCAAATCAGTGAACAGGAAGCCGTCGGCGTGATCGCTGCCAGCGTCTACACCTACTGCACCACCTACCGCACCCGCGAGCAACGCCTGCAATTCGGTCGCTACCGGAGTCAGAGTACGAGCACAAAAGCCATTACCATGCACAAAATGCCAACGCCGGGTGCATGGTTCGGGAAGATTATCCGCGCCTGCCAGAAACTCTGACCGCCAGGGGATTAATGTCATTGTGGGAATTGCCTGTTTAAACGATATCTGGATGTAGCGGATTTTCAGAACCTAACTCAAAGGCCGCTAGTTTCGGGAACGCCATCAGAAGCTTTCTACACTCTGTTTGCGCTTCATTGCCTTCTAACCGCCTACTCACTGCCTAGCCTCATTTTCCGCAGGATAGGACCGTCACCCCGGCAGATTGTTCAATTTGTACACCGACGCTTCACAATTTTGTCACATTGGCAGCCATAGGGAACTTGCAGCACTGGTAGTGCATCAGAGTCAGGACTAGCGTGTAAGGGAAGTTAACCATAGGGGATAACGAGATGACAGCAGCAGCCACGTTGAAAGCTCTTGAAGCCAACCGAGTATTTACCGATCTGAAAGACGCCGAAGCGCGTCTTGA
>JAYYHP010000269.1:0-2697 GCA_036148335.1 Pseudomonadota bacterium | reverse complement strand
AAAAAGCATGGCGATGTCGCCCTTGAGAGCGGCACAGATGGCACCATATTGAGTGGAGGCGCGCATTATCCTGCGCAGCACTGCGGCAGATCAATGGATGGTTTATTAGATTTATTAAATTATTTCTAGGTTAGGTTGAAAATTTCTAATAAATAACCATATAGCAATCAGTAGAAACATTGTGTGGAGGGTTCCTGAATGAGAATGGACCGACTGACAACAAGCCTTCAAAACGCCTTAGCCGAGAGCCAGAGTCTGGCGCTGGGGCAAGATCACAACCAGATCGATACCGTTCATCTGTTGCTGGCACTGCTGGAGCAAACCGACAGTAGCGTAAAAGACGTGCTGCGCCGTTGTGAAATCAAAGTGCCACAGTTGGAACAGGCGCTGCGCGGCATTCTGGCCGATCAGCCTAAAGTCTCCTCGCCCGATGGCAATGTACAGCTGGCGCCGGAGCTGGGCCGCTTATTAAACCTTGCAGACAAAGAAGCACAGAAAAGCGGCGACCAGTTTGTTTCCAGTGAGTACTTTTTGCTGGTCGCGCTGGAAGACAAAGGTGCATGCGGACGTTTGCTTAAGTCGCAGGGGCTGAATAAAGACCTCGTATCACAGGCGATTCAACAAATGCGTGGTGGCGAAAAAGTGAACGATGCTCATGCTGAGGACAGCCGCCAGTCGCTGAATAAATACTGTGTCGACCTGACCGAGCGCGCCGAAGCGGGCAAGCTGGATCCGGTGATTGGTCGTGACGAAGAAATTCGTCGCACCGTTCAGGTATTGCAGCGTCGTACCAAAAACAACCCAGTACTGATCGGCCCTCCGGGGGTCGGTAAAACAGCCGTGGTGGAAGGCCTGGCGCAGCGCATTATCAATGGCGAAGTGCCTGAAAACCTCAAAAACAAGCGCATTCTGTCGCTGGACATGGGCGCCTTGTTAGCGGGTGCCAAGTATCGGGGCGAGTTTGAGGAGCGTCTGAAAGCGGTATTAAAAGAGGTGGCTAAAGAAGAAGGCCGCATCATTTTGTTCATCGATGAGTTACACACCATGGTCGGCGCGGGCAAAAGCGACGGCGCCATGGATGCGGGTAACATGCTCAAACCGGCGTTAGCGCGCGGTGAACTGCATTGTGTCGGCGCGACCACATTAGATGAATATCGTGAATTCATTGAGAAAGACGCTGCGCTGGAGCGTCGTTTCCAGAAAGTGCTGGTCGACGAGCCGAGCGTTGAAGACTCCATTGCCATTCTGCGCGGCCTGAAGGAGCGCTACGAAGTGCACCACGGCGTACAGATTACCGACAGTGCCATTATCGCCGCGGCCAAGCTGTCGCAACGCTACATTGCGGATCGTCGCTTGCCTGACAAAGCCATCGATTTGGTGGATGAGGCAGCCTCAGTGATCCGTATGGAAATCGACTCCAAACCGCAGGAGATGGACCGTCTTGAGCGCCGTTTGATTCAGTTGAAAATTGAACGCGAGGCGCTGCGTAAAGAGAAAGACGAAGCGGCACGCAAACGCCTGAACGACCTCAATGAAGAAATCAACAAGGCCGGTGCGGCCTACGTTGAGCTGGAGGACGTCTGGAAGAAAGAGAAAGCCCTGTTAGAAGGGGCGAGTAAGGCCAAAGAAGCGCTGGAGCAGGCGCGACTAGAATTAGAAGCCGCACGCCGTTCGGGTGACTTACAGAAAATGTCCGAGTTGCAGTATGGGCGAATCCCCGAGCTGGAAAAACAACTGGCGTCGGAGGCCGAAGCCGAAAATAGCGGCTCGCAGGAGTTTACGCTGCTGCGCAACAAAGTGACGGAAGACGAAATTGCCGAAGTCGTGTCCAAGTGGACCGGCGTGCCTGTCAGTAAGATGCTCGAAGGCGAGCGTGAAAAACTGCTGCGCATGGAAGAGGTACTGCACGAGTCAGTCGTGGGGCAGGCGCAAGCCATTGCTGCGGTGTCCAATGCCGTACGTCGTTCGCGCGCGGGCCTGTCGGATCCGAATCGACCTAACGGCTCCTTCCTGTTTCTTGGTCCCACGGGGGTGGGTAAAACCGAGCGGTGTAAGGCGCTGGCGGGCTTCCTGTTCGATAGCCGCGATGCCATGGTGCGCATTGATATGTCAGAGTACATGGAGAAGCACTCCGTGGCGCGCCTCATTGGCGCACCTCCGGGCTACGTTGGCTACGAAGAGGGCGGCTACCTGACCGAAGCCGTGCGTCGCAAACCCTATTCGGTGATTTTGTTGGACGAGGTTGAAAAGGCGCACCCGGATGTCTTTAACATTCTCTTACAGGTGTTAGATGACGGTCAGTTGACCGATGGTCAGGGACGCCGGGTCGACTTTAAAAACACCGTGTTGGTGATGACGTCTAACCTGGGTTCCGATGTGATTCAGACGCTCGCAGGCGACGGCAACTACGACACCATGCGAGATGCGGTGATGGAAGTGGTCGGAAGTCATTTCCGCCCAGAGTTCATCAACCGTATCGATGAAGCGGTGGTGTTCCACCCGCTGGAGAAAGACCAGATTCGTGGTATTGCCGACATTCAGTTGCAGATGTTGCGCGAGCGTTTGATAGAGCGTGAATTGTCTCTGGAACTGAGTGATGCTGCCATCGGTCAGCTGGTGGACGTTGGTTACGATCCGGTGTTTGGTGCGCGTCCGTTGAAGCGTGCGATTCAGCGCTGGATTGAAAACCCGTTGGCC
>JAYYHP010000268.1:0-4665 GCA_036148335.1 Pseudomonadota bacterium | reverse complement strand
GACGTGGCGTTGCGGGTTTCAAATACGGAGGCCGCCGCCATTGCTTCGCAGCATAAGCCGTACATGCGCCATCATCTGGTGATGCTGTTCAGTGCCCAGGAAGCGGACGTGATGACCTCGCCCACCGGGCGCGAAACGCTGCGTAAGCAGGCGTTGGAGGAGCTGCGGGAGTTGCTGACTGAGTTAGAAGGCAATCCCGCGATTGATGATGTCTACTTCAACAACTTCGTCGTTCAGAACTAATCAGCGTTTCAGGTAGTTAGCCAGATACTCAGCAAAGGGCAGCGTATCGCTGTCTTCCAACTGGCGTTGGGCATCGAGACTGTCCTGCGCCATGGCCTTCCAGCGTTCCTGAACCACACTGCCTAATGGCTCGCTCAGTGCTTTACGGTGTGCTTTCGCCTGTCGCAGCGTCAGCTCTGCGAACTCAATGCCTTCCTCTTCCAGAATTCGCAGAATCTGTGCCGACGGCGTGTGTGCGGCATCGGCGACTTTCAGGCGCTGTTGCGCCAGCGTATCGGCATGGAAGCACTGCTGCTGAGCTTCATCCATCAAGGTAGCCAGTGGCGCCATCTCGTCCAGCAGTTCGGTGGCCCAGGCTTGCAAGGTCGGAGTATCGTCGCCGTTCTGTAAGGTCAGCCCGGGTTTGCGGCCTTCATTCACAGTGGCGGAGAAGTTCGCCTGAATGCGATCGTACTCGCGGTCATCAATGCGCGGGCTGTCTTTCAGAGCGCACCACATCAGGAATACATCCATAAACTGCATCTGCGGCACATCGATGCCCAGTGGCAGGAAGGGATTGACGTCGGTGCAGCGCACTTCGATGTACTCAATGCCGCCATTCGCCAGCGACTGCAGGGGCTTCTCGCCACTCTGGCCGACGCGCTTCGGACGGATGTTGCTGTAGTACTCGTTTTCAATCTGTAGCAGGTTGGTGTTCAGCTGGCGGTATTCACCGTCGGGGCCGGTGACACCAATCGCTTCGTATTCGGCCACTGGCACGGTCAGGGCTTTGCTCAAGGTCTCAATGTAGGTCTCAAGGCTGTTATGGCAGACCTTAAGATCCGACTGGGCGTTGTTCTGGTAGCCGAGGTCGCTCATGCGCAATGAGGTGGCATAAGGGCCATATAAGGTGTGCTGGTGCAGTTGCTCCAGTTGGTGCTCGCGTCCGTCTAAAAACGTACGACAGATGGCGGGTGAGGCGCCAAATAAGTACATCAGCAGCCAGGCGTAGCGACGAAAATTGCGGATCATGCCGAGGTAGTGATCCGATACGGCGTCTTTGCCCGGTGTTTTGCCGTCGTGTTCGGCTAACAACGTGAGCATCGCAGGCGGCAATGAGAAGTTGTAATGAATGCCCGAAATCGCCTGCATGGTGCGTCCGTAGCGGTGCCACAGACCGTGACGGTACACGTGTTTAAGACGGCCGAGGTTCGACTGGCCGTAATCGGCGATGGGAATGCTCATTTCGCCGTTGAGAATACACGGCATGGACGCAGGCCAGATGAGTTCGGCAGACATCTGACTGTAGGCAAACCGGTGGGCAATTTCGAGGTAAGCGTTGGCTTCGTGGGCGCTGGCAAACACAGGGGTAATAAACTCCAGCAGCGCCTCAGAATAATCTGTGGTGATCGCGGAGTGCGTCAGTGCCGAGCCGAGACCGATCGGGTGAGGAGTTTGGGCGATCTTGCCGTCATTGCCGCAGCGCAGCCCCTCTTTCTCCAGACCACGTTGCAGACGTGTCAGTAACGGACGATGGGACGGCTCAGCCAGCAAGGCCAGGCGGGAAGAGTAGTTAGCCAAACTCACCTCAGAATGTGCGTGCGTGTGGCGCGATTATAGGGGCAAATGACGGTAACTCCCAACCTTGCGGGGTGAACTCAGATAGAACACATCAATGCGCTACCTGAGACATTCGCTGAGCGTTACCTGCCTCAGAAGCTCAAGCCGAGCGCCAGTTGCACGCGTGTTGGCTGGCGGTACGGCTGGGATGTCCGATCGTACTCGCCGCGAATAAAGTCGCGCTGCGCCTTCAGGCTCATGCGTGCTGACCAGCCGGTGCGAACGATATCGCGATATAGGTGTAGATCCAGTCGGCGCTGATTGGTGCCGCGCTGATCGTCTCCTAGTGGCCCGAGGTTATTCACGTAAAACAGGGTCATGGATGACCCGACGCGTGCATTCCAGCGCTGCATCCACGCCAGCGAGTGACTGACCGGCGCATGCAAGGACACCAGCTCGCCTTCATCCAGACCGGCTTCGGTATCGGCGTCGGCATCGATGAGTGTCGAGGTCAGACGAATATCCGCGCCATTGGACAGCGACCAGGTGAATTGCCCTTCGGCGCCGACGTAACGAATGCGGTTATCCAGATACACCTCTTCGTTAAAGATGGAAGGGTACTGGTAAATCACATCCAACAGTTGTTCATGGAAGATTTTCGCATCCCAGTTGAAGCGGCCCCAGTCGCGGCTGCTCTGGCCGTGATAACCCAGTTCAAAGGCTTCAATGGTCTGATGTTTCAGGTCACCCGGGCCGACAGCGACTTCATAGAACAGATCCGTTGTGTAGGGTGAGGCGGTTTCCATGTCTTGCAGGCGGTAGGACCAATATTGGTGCTGCTCGTGGTAATCCGGGGTTTTACCGCCTTTGGTATACACCAGACGCACGGATTCCAGTGGTGAAATCAAATAGTTGGCCGCCAGACGAGTGGATAACAGACTCTCGTAATCGCCTTCCTGCTCAAACATCAAGCCGGCATGCAGCGCCCAGTGGTCACTGGCGCGCCAGTTCACATTGGAGAACACCCGGCCGAGGTCGGCATCAATGGTGCCGTTGTAAAACTCTTTCGATGAGACGCGTTCTTTGCGGTAACCAAAACCGTTAATCAGAGTCAGGCGGTCGTTGGGCAACCAGGTATCCTGAATCTCAATATCAGTACGGTGTTCTGTGGTGTTGGCATCGACAAAACCCGTGGCTGGAGTCATAAAGGCCGCCGGATCATTGGTGTAGCGCACCTGCAACGTCTGCGCTAGGGCCAGTTGTTGCGGGTCGGTCATGTCCAACGCTGTCGGTGATTGACCATTGGCAATCTGATCGGCCGCCTGAGGGTTCAGTGCCTCGAGGCTGCGCAGATCCGGGTCAAACCACCCGGAAGGTAACCCACCAACATAGGCACGCTGGAAGCGGTCGTAGCGCATGCTGTAAAACGTGGCCTGCACCTGTCGATGATCCGAGACGGTATGGGTGAGGTTTAAGCCCAGTTCCAGATGCTGGTCTTTGATGCGGTTGTCGGTAAACAGAAAGTTGGGTACCTGACGGTCGGCTTTCATACCGACGAGGGCGGTATCCAGTTCGGTGCGAGCCGATAATGAATGCGCACCACGCAGCCCCAGATACCAGTCACGACGGTCATCGGCGCAAGGCTCCAGACAGCCGAGTGACGCATCGACAGCATCTTCCAGATGGTCGGTGTGCTGTGCCCGGGCGTTCATGCGCCAGTTACTGTGTTCAGTTTCGACGCCATGGCGCAGGTATACGTAACGATCATCGTTGTTGCCCGCTTGCAGTTCGACCCGGCTGGCCAGCGAATCCTGCGGGTGCTTGGTGATGATGCTCACCACAGCCTGATAGGCATTGGTGCCGTAACTGGTGGAGTTGGGGCCGCGCACAATCTCGATGCGCTGGATTTCTTCCACCGCAACGGGCAGCCGGTGCCAGCCTACGGTAGAGATGCCGGAGCGATAGACCGAACGTCCATCTATCAGCACCTGCATGCTTTTGGGGAAGAGGGCCGGACCACCGTGATAGGCCACTGAGTCGCTGTTATCCAGTGAATCGTAGGTCACCATCATGCCCGGCACATAGCGTAAAATGTCCGTCAGAGAACGTGCACCGATAGAAGCAATAAACTCAGCATCCAGTACCGTCACGCTGGCAGGCACTTCAGCGCTGGGCTGGTTCAGGCGCACCGCCGTAAGTACCGATGGCATGGCCGACTCGTTAAACGGCAGCACATCGTCGCCCAACGACAATTCTGATGGGTCTACATCAACTTCCATGGCTCCCGGCTGCGCAATAGCGGCAGCAGAGAATAGCGACAACGACAACAACACTCGCGGGAACACGACACTCTCACTTCTTACGTTTTTTCGCGTTAGCAAACGCTTGGGCAAAGGCCCCTCCCATTGCCCCTGACGAATTTTCTGACACCGCACGGCGCGTCGTCGCTTTGGGCGAGTTCGCAGACCGGGTCGTTCCCTGACGAGTGCCGGATGATGATTTTGCGGGCGTATCATCGGATAAACGCATCGATAGGCCAATGCGCTTTCGCGACACATCCACTTCCATGACCTTCACTTTGACGATGTCGCCAGCTTTAACGACATCGCGCGGGTCTTTTACAAAGTGGTCGGCCAGCGCCGAAATATGCACCAAACCATCCTGATGGACGCCGATATCCACGAAGGCTCCAAACGCTGCCACGTTGGTGATGGCGCCTTCGAGAATCATACCGGGCTTGAGGTCTTTGATGTCTTCTACGCCCTCTTTGTACTCCGCAAAGCGGAATTCAGGGCGAGGGTCACGGCCCGGCTTTTCAAGCTCACTCAGAATATCTTTTAAGGTGAGTTCGCCGGTATGTTCATCCGTGAACTGGCCTGCATT
>JAYYHP010000267.1:0-3789 GCA_036148335.1 Pseudomonadota bacterium | reverse complement strand
TACGGCCAGAAAGACATGCAAATGGCGTGTTTGGATCACAGCGTCTGGTTCCACCGTCCGTTCCGTATGGATGAATGGTTGTTGTACGCCATCGATAGCCCGAACGCCGGTGGTGGCCGTGGTTATTGTCGTGGCCAGGTATTTAATCAACAGGGTGAGTTGGTTGCGTCGGTGGCGCAGGAAGGCCTGATTCGTCAGATTCAGTTGGATACGTCGTCATGATGTTGCTGCGCTTTATTTTTATTTTCTTTCGTCAGAAGTGGAACGACAACAAAGATCCACTGGCGAAGACCACGTACAATTTCCGGGTGATGCCGTGGGACATGGATTTAAACCTGCACCTGACCAATACCCGCTATCCGGCGTTAATCGACGTAGGCCGTGTGCAGTGGTTTGCTGAAATTGGCTTGCTGCCGTTAATTATAAGTAATGGTTGGCGTACGGTCGTGGCGAGCCAGACGGTAACCTTTGTGCGTGAGATCAAGCCTTTTACTAAGGTCGATATTGAAAGCCAAGTGTTGTATTGGGATCGCAAGTATTTGTATTCCGAGCATCGCTTTCTGGTAGAGGGCAAACTGCATTGCAAAGCGCTGGGCCGCATTGCGCTGGTGCGAGGTGGGCGCGTGCGTAGCTTCAGCTCGCTGTTGCAGTCCATTGATAAGTATCATGGCCGTGAGGTGCAGGAATACATTGCGCCAGAGCCAACGCCAGAAATTCAGGCCAAAATTGATTTGTTAAACCTCAAGCGTGACGCCGAAATTGCGCGTGCTCAGGCTGGGGCCGATATCCAAGACGGGGCCAACACCGAGCACAAAACGGATAGCGATAAAGAAAACGACGCTGCTATTCAGTAGCGTCAGGCCGGTCTTTTTACTTTTCTTCCGGTTCATCGCCTTCTGGTTGATCGCTTTTCTCGCTGCTTTTTTCCGTTTGATCATCATACGGGTTGAGCAGTGAGGCCGCGCCAGAGAAGTCAAAGCCTTCTGAATCTTCCATTTTTTCAACGTCAGGGCGAATACCGCAACCGCTGCCTTTTACCGGCATCAGGCCGGACGTGCCGGGTGCTTTTTTCATCGTGGCTGATCCGGCATTAAAAACAGTTTTGGATTGACCCGCGCATTATTCAGGCTCACCGTCCAGTGCAGGTGCGGGCCTGTGGCGCGGCCGGTTTTACCCACGGCACCAATTAAATCACCTTGCGACAGTTTGTCGCCTTCTTGGACATCGATCCGACTCAGGTGGCACATCATGCTGATTAATCCCTGGCCATGATCGATGAAGACACTTTTACCGTTAAAAAAGAAATCGCCGGTCAATGCGACCGTTCCGCCTGCTGGGGCAATGATGGGCGTACCTTCTGGCGCTGCGATATCAATCCCGCTGTGCGGTTTGCGTGCCTGACCATTAAAGAAGCGCTTCAAACCAAAGGCACTACTATAAGGACCTTGCGTTGGCAGAATCATCTGATGCCAGTCGGGCGTTAATTCGGGCGAGTAGCTTTTGTACACGGGCGTCATTTGATTGTATTCGCGCCCGATACGATCCATGTCGTTTTTCTGCGGATTAACTTTGCGCTTTTCTTTGATCTCGATGTGTTGTTCCTGATAGGCAAAGGTGTCCAGATCCAGCGTGGTGGGTTTGCCATTCACACTGACTTCAAGAGTGGTGCCTGCCGACAGAGGCACACCGACCATGGCATGCCAATCGCCGTCAGTGTTGCTTGGCGGTGCCAATAAAATCTTGCGCTCGTTCAGGCGAACGTCGGCATTTTCGGGTACCACAATCGGGATCACACCACCCGGAATAGCGTGGTGTGGTAAGTCTGTCTGAGCATTGGCCAACAGGCTGCTGCCAAGCAACGTCGCGGCCCAAAGGTGCATCAAACCTTTCATGCAATTATTCCTCGGTGTGCGTCACGGTGCTGGTGACCCGGCCCTGGTTAAGGCGGGTAATCAGGGTGTCACCCGGCTGGAGTTGGCTGGCATCTCTGACCACGGTTTTGTCGGGGGTTTCACTGATGGAGTAACCTCGTTGCAGAATCTGCAGCGGACTGACGCTGTTCAGTAATCGGGCACCTTGCTGTAGCTCCGTCTGCTTGCGCGTCAGCTGTTGTTGAGTGCCTCGTTGTAGTCGATCTTGCAGGCGGGTGAGGCGCTGTTGGGTATCGTTCAGTTGCTTGGCCGGGTCCATGGCGCGCAAGGTTTGTTGCAGGCGTCGTAACGTCTGATTGGAACTGTTCAAAGACTGTTGCATGGCGCGCTGTAGGCGAATCTCCAGCTGATCGGCCTGTTGTGCTCTGGCTTGCAGAATTTGCCGTGGGCTACGCAAGCGTTGCTGCAGGGCATTGAGTGAGTGGTGCTGGCGGCTCAGGTGTTGGCTTTGTGCCTGCGTCAGACGTTGTCGCAAGGTAGCCACACGCTGCATGAGTTGCGCACCGTCTGGGCTGATGAGTTCGGCGGCCGCCGAGGGCGTGGGGGCACGCAAATCCGCAACATAATCGGCAATGGTGACATCCACCTCATGGCCTACGGCACTGATGACTGGTAAGGCGGAGGCGGCAATGGTGCGGGCCAGCGCTTCATCATTGAATGCCCAGAGATCTTCGAGCGAACCGCCACCACGACCAATGATGATCACGTCCGCCGCCTGATCTCGGTTGGCGCGTTGCAGTGCGTTAATTAACTGCGCCGGTGCTTCAGCGCCTTGCACGGCGGATGGGTACAGGTCGACCTCAATCATGGGCCAGCGTCGCTTTAAGACGGTGAGCATGTCATGCACTGCAGCGCCGGTATGCGAGGTGATCAGGGCGACACGTTTTACCGACGGCAGTGGCCGCTTGAGTTCCTGCGCGAACAGGCCTTCCGCGGCGAGACGTCGCTTTAATTGCTCAAACGCCAACAGCAGGGCGCCTTCGCCAGCGGGCTTCATGGCATCGACAATCAGCTGATAGTCACCCCGGTTCTCGTACAGGCTGACTTTGGCGCGAATCTCGACTTTGTCACCTTCTTTGGGCTGAAACTTGAGCATCGAGGTGCGCGAGCGGAACATGGCGCAGCGCACCTGAGCACCGCTGTCTTTCAGCGTGAAGTACCAGTGGCCCGAAGAAGGACGCGCCAGATTGGAAATTTCACCTTCAACCCGCACCGAGGCAAACGAGACTTCCAGCAGTTGCTTGGCGCGGCGGTTGAGGTCAGAGACCGTAAAAAGCCCGGGATCGCGGGCATTGTCAGACTGATACATAAGCAATTCACAGTGAATATGTGCAAAGGCTGACACAAGCTCGAGACTTTGGCCAGTTTCGCTCCGCGCAGGGGGTAGACTTAGGCGAAAAAGGGGACTAGCGTAGTGGGGTCACTCAGGTGGCATTTTTTATTCAGAATAAGGAAATGGTCCATGAAAAAACTGATTGCAACAGCCGCATTGATCT
The DNA here is from genome assembly GCA_036148335.1 of Pseudomonadota bacterium. GTDB lineage: Bacteria > Pseudomonadota > Gammaproteobacteria > Pseudomonadales > Oceanobacteraceae > Thalassolituus. The sequence continues at coordinate 362 of JAYYHP010000267.1, read as the reverse complement.
CGGCTTCAAGCTTGTCTTTTGCTAATGGCCCTGCGGGTTGTGGTTTAGGTACGGCGGTTGTGTTTCCGGATGCGAACGAATGGCACGAGCACGTGCTGGCAGCCACCACTAACGGCACATCAGGTAACCAGACCTTCGGTATGACCTCGGGTACTCTGGGTTGTGAAGGCGCAAACGGCCCACTGAAACTGGCCAAAGCATTCATGAACGACAACATGGATCAGCTGGCGGCTGACGCTGCGCGTGGTCAGGGTGAAACTCTGGACGCACTGGCGGAAGTAATGGGTATTGAAGCGGCTGACAAAGCGGCATTCGAAACCACAGTGCAGGCGAACTTTGATTCTATGTTCAACGCTGACGCA
>JAYYHP010000266.1:0-6440 GCA_036148335.1 Pseudomonadota bacterium | reverse complement strand
GGTCGTATTAGTCCGTTTAAAGACGGCGTGTTGGTTCCGTTTCGGATCAGCGATGCCGAGGTTGATGATCTTGTTGCCTTCCTTGAGTCATTAACTGACCACAACTTTTTGACTGACCCTCGTTTTTCCAATCCGTGGGAATCCACAGGAGAAAATTTATGATGCTCACACTGACTGGGCGTTTGCAGACACTCGGTGTTGTTTCTGGTGCGAAGATTCTTGGACGCACGTTTTGTGGGTTTATGGCTGCAGGGTTGAGCTATGCACCACATGTTTCAGCGCATTTCATTCCAGATGAGGGCGCTGGTACACAAGTGGATGCGGCAGTAGTCGCCACATGGCGCTCGGCCTCGGTCGTTGATCAATATGAGTTTTGGCAGATTCCCGGCACCTTGATGGGGGGCGATGCCTACCCCGTGACCTCGGGGCTCAGCGTGGATGAGGTGACAGTAAAAGCGGCTCGTCGTGTGGATGCGAATACCTTCGTAAAATTGGGATTGGGTGTTCATCAGGGCGGATCACAAAGCGGAGATGAACATCAGTCAGTCACCGTCGAGCATGCCAGCCTGGGGTTTATTTGTTGCGAAACGACAGGCCTTGGGGTTGGTGAAATAGCGGCGGAGTTCGTGGCTGAAATCGGAGTACTATCAGCAGCGTTCACGCCCGAGTTGTTAAGTCACAGATCGACTGCCTCGTTTTCGGAACCATCGCTTATCGCTGACGTATTCTTTGGTCGTCATTTTCATGATCAGGGCGCGCGGGTCTGGCTTCATGAAACTGCTGGCTGGTCAGTCGGGGCGGAGATCTGGCAGGGCAAAGCCTTTCCCAGTACCGAGGGAGGCGATGGCGGTGCCTGGGATGTCTTTGCCCGCTATCAGTTCGATCGTGACAAGCTAAATATGACGTTGGGCGGCTGGTGGTACACGGCTGACGCGCAGTCGCGGGCAGATCACCGCTACGGCGGTGGGCATCAACATACCCCGGTGGCGCCACCCGGTGAGTCCGCCTCTCAATTTCCGGATATCCGTTATACAGGCGATGTTGTTTTGCTGGGTGTCGATGCCTCAATGGCGTATCAGTGGACGGCAGCCTCATCGATGGGTGTTCAGTTGTCGTGGGCGCAATTGAACATGGATGGCGCATTGCACGATTCTGGCGGTCGCGAAGCAGCACTGGAGGCGGATCAATATGCCGTGTGGATGCAGCCGTATCTTAATTGGCAACAGCACACGCTGGCGGTTCGTTTCGAACGCTTGGTCGCAGACAATCGTCTAAGTGGAGCGTCGGCGGAGACACTGGGAGAAAGTGCCGGTGTATTAAATCCGGGCGGGCATACACCGCAGCGCACGTCACTGGCCTGGACCTATCAATGGCGACCGCAAACTGCTTTCCGCACGGAATGGATTCAGGATGACACGCTTGAGGAAGCGCAGAGCCGCGTTACGCTTGGTGTTATCTGGCAGGGCAGTTTGTTGTCTGGGGGGCATGCCCACGGTGCCTATTAATCCGTGAGCAAGTGGTGACTGTGGGAGCCGCTTTTAAGTACTTTAAGCGTCGCTTTCTGGCGTGTTCAGAACGACATCAGATATTGAGCCGCGCCTGCAAAGATACCGGCCGGGAACAACAACAGAGATCCCCAACTCAGGACAATGCCCAACGCGGCACCCACCATGACATCGGTTGGGTAATGCATGCCCAGAATCACGCGGGATAAAGCCACCAAGGCGGCGAATGGAATGACGAAATAGGCCAACGGCGGAAATGCCCAGGTAAATAAAATCGCGAAATTCACTGCGTTCATGGTGTGACCCGAAGGAAAACTGTATTTATCCAGCGGAGCTGTGTGAGCATGAATATCTGGGAAAGAAATAAACGGGCGCTTTCGTACCAGTCGATTTTTTAACTGGCTATAAATCAGTAAACAGACGATTCCTGTGACCGCAATATGCCCGAGTTTTTCCAGTCCATCTAAACCCGCTAATAATGGCAGGGCCAACGCCAGGGTGTACCAGAACACCCCATCACCTAAACGGCTGACGCCTTTAAAAAATAACCGGATGGCGCGCATGTGCCCCATGCGATTGAGGCGTTGGCAGACACTTAATTCAAAGTGATCCGCTTTGCGGAACAGAAACTCGGCTCTTGCTTCGCGCTGTTTCAGAATGTCCATGCGTTAATTCCTCATTTTGAGCAGCACTTAAATGCTGCAAAAATTCGTTAATAATGCTGTCCCAGGAAATTTGGGTCGCCAGAGAGCGTGCCTGATTTCGAATGTGTTTTAACAAATTCGGACGCTCGCTTAATGCCAGTGCGGCGCGGATAAAGGCTTGCTCATCGCCAAAGTTGGCCAGCATGGCACTGTCTTCGTGTTGGGTGTGCTCGTGTGCTGCCGCGTAGTCAAAGCTCACCACGCCGAGGCGACTGGCAAGCGCCTCGGTGACCACATTACCGAAGGTATCGGTCAGGCTCGGGAACAGAAAAATATCACCACTGGCGTAATAGCGGCTCAGGGCTTCGCCTCGCTGAATGCCGGCGCAGATAACGTCAGGGTGGCGTTGGCGGATGGCCGCAAGTTCAGGGCCATCACCCACCAGAACCAGACGAATGCTGTCGTCCTGATTTTTTAATTCTTCGTAAGTACGTACGACCAACTGTAGATTTTTTTCGGCCGCAATGCGGCCCACGTACAGTAGAACAGGCGTGTGTTCCTGTACGCCCCAGCTGGCACGAAGCGTCTGGCAACGATGTACTGGCGAAAACTGTTCGCTGTTTACGCCTCGGGCCATGACACTCACTCGCTCAAACCCGTGACTCAGCAATTCGTTGGCTTGTGATTGCGTTGGGACCAGCGTTGCCGCCGTATTGTTGTGAAACCAGCGCATGTAGCGATAGCCGAGGTTTTCGATTAACCCCAGACGATAATGTTTACCGTACTGATGAAAATTGGTGTGGAACCCACTGACCACACCGACGTCCAGTGTTGCTGCCGCTTTGCAGGCGGCCCAGCCTAACGGACCTTCGGTGGCAACGTAGATGGCCTGAGGGCGGAAGGTGGTCAGTGCTGACAAGACCCGGCGGTAATAGGGCAGTCCGAATTTTAGTTCCGGATAGCCAGGAATAGGCAGGCCCGGAAGCGTCAGGCAATGATCATCGCCGTGGTCATGCTTGTGTTGGCGCGGACGAATAATCTGTACCGCAATGCCCCGGGCTCGCATGCCTTCGACCAAGGTCGCCAGAGTGTGCGCGACGCCATTTACTTCTGGGGCATAGGTCTCGGTCACTATGGTGATTCGGGAAAGCTCTTGGGTCATTACGATTGCCTGTTTTTCATCCATAGGGATTACTTTGCAGGGGGAATATGACAGTCAGGTGTCAGTGCAGTGACCAGCGGATGACATCGCGTGCTTTACGATGCTACTAAAAAGTACGGAGGATTCAGAGCGGGGAGAGCGCATACCATTCCAAGCAATTAAAGCCGGGCGTGATCATGCGAGCGTATGAAACTAGAGTTGAGCATGGATGAGTGGCAGACCACCTCAGTGGTCTGCCCGTCGCTCAGGATTTACCTTCGCGATAGTACGACGGAGCGTTCTGGGTCCAGCGACGGAAGGCCTTACGGAAGTTGGACGGGTCGCTGTAACCGACTAAGGCAGCAATTTCTTCAATCGGAAGATTGGAACTGCGCAGATACTCAATGGCCATCTCTTTGCGCACTTCATCAAGGATGCGCTGATACGAGGTACCCACGTCCTGCAAACTGCGGCTCAGAGTACGGGTCGAGGTGGCTAGCTGGCTGGCCACATCGTCAACCGGCGGGAAGTGCCCCGGGTTACTCAGCAGGATGCGACGTACTTTGGCAATGATGCCTTCTTTCGGTCCCATACGAGCGAGGATTTCTTCACACTGGCTCTCTGCCATGGCCGCAGTGGCTTTGTCCGCCATGACCAGTTTGAAGTCCAGAACTTCGTTATTGACCAGAAACTCGGTACGCGGCTGATCAAACAGGATCGGGCAATCGAAGAATTCTTTGTAGCGGGCGGCGTACTCAGGCTCAGGATGGTTGAGGTGAACTTCGAGAGGCTGCGCCTCGTAGCGTCCGGTCAGAAAGCGCGCCAGCGTTGAGAAGGCGGCCACGAACACATCACAGATCATGCGATAAATGTGCTCAAACGGGATATGACTGGTCAGGCGCACGGCCGACTTGTCACCCAGGTTCATGACCTCAAAGGTGAACGCCGGGTCGACCAGGGTGTGGTATTTGATGCCCAGCTGCAGCGCACTGCGCAGATCGGCACAACTGAGGATGGCATAGCCCAACATACCGAACTGGTTGATGTTGATGGCTGCACCCAGATCCAGACCAACGCTGTCGTCAGGGTAGTGACGAATCAGATTCTCAGCCAGGAACAACAGTTGCTGATAGGTCAGTCGTGTCGAGGGATCTTCCAGTACTTCCGGGCTGATACCTGTGTTTTTCAGTAAGTCATCACGGCTGATGCCTTTGTCGACACCGACTTTCAACATGGTGGCCGGAATATTCACCGGAACCAGTGGGTCCGTCAGACTCCAGGTGCCTCTGATCATGAGATGTCCGCTTATTGTTATGCCGCCAGCAAGAATGACAGGCTTTGGTGTTTATTTCCAACTCGGTGAAAAGATGTCAGCGAGCCAAACCTAGCGTGTTACTTACTGCCACACCTTACTATAAACAGGGCATTTAACGCCATATCACAATGTAACCAAATGTATTTCTAGCGACGATATGGCGCACGATGCTGACTCAGAAAGCGCCCGAATTCAGTTAATTGCGTACTCCGGTGCGAGGACATCAAGTGCAGCACTACCCGATTGAGGGCCACCTGACGTTTGCTGGCAAAGACAAACGCCAGATCCGGGCGCCCGGGCAGCCCCTCAACCATAGTGATTGGGAAGCCACATTGTTGCAGTAACCCGACGAGTGACCGCGCTGCTTCCGCCGACATAAGAAACCACCAGAGATGCTCGCGTATGCGCTCCAGCGGCGCCGATTTTACTGCCTCTATCGTTAGCGTCGCGGGCACAGCGGCGTCGCGTTGCTGAATCATGGCGAAGTGCAGGAGCGGCATCAGCGGCATGAGGGCCTTGGCGTCGGTGGCGAAATAGCGCCCATCCCATTCTCGGTAAGTGACCTTTAATGGCTGGCGTACCGCCCGCAAACGGGCGTCAAATTCGTCACTGTCGGCAATCGGGGTATCTGTATCGGGCGAGTCGTTAGCGTTTATGTCTTCCAAGTTTGTGTGGCTAGCATCGCCATCTTCAGCATCGCCTTCGTCGAGGTTAGGTTGAACATCAACGCTCACAGAGGCTGGTGCCGCGGATTTCGTGGCCATGTAGGCGTGACACCATTCTCTCAGTGACGGATGGGCACTGGACCCTAGCCCAAGACTACCGCCAAGGCGGGTCAGGGAGACCGGGCGGGGTAGACTTTTATGCACCAACAGGTGCGAGACTTCTTTACCTAGTGCCGCCCAGAGCCCTTCCTGTTGTTGCAAGGCGGTGGCGGTGTGCTCGAGGGTAGGCGCCAGTGCCAGCCACTCTTCTGCATGAGCGCTGGCGCCGTTAATGGGGCGCATGTCAGGGAACGGCAGGCGATCAATGCTCTGGCGTGCGTACCAGACCGGGGCGATGCGCATTAACAGACGATGAATAAAGCGATCGACCCGTGCTACAAACCGATCAGCGAACCGATGTGCGGACCTCTGAGACACGTCATACTCCAGGCGAAAACGGTGCTTTGTTAAGTAAAGCAAAAGTGGGGGAGTTTGCGCGCTGACTGTCCGTCGCGGGGGGCGCCTGTCTTGTCAGACGTCTATTTGGCAGGTCAGGCGCCTTTGTAGCAGGTCAGACGTATGGATAACAGCCGAGTGATATACTCGCGACTTTTATCAGCCTGGGGACGACGATGGCGAGGGTATATATTCCGGTGGGTTCCGTAACTGGGACGGCAACCGCGGTAGCACAGGCGTGCGCACAAGCGTTAGAAAGTGCTGGGCATGAAGCTCAGGTGGACGGTGAAGCTAGTGTCAGCGCACTGACCGAAGGGGCATGGGACGCGGTACTGGTGGTCACGGCAACGACGGGGCGCGGGAATCTGCCATCGAATCTGGTGCCATTCTATGAAGAACTGGAGGCTCAGGCGCCCTCACTGGATGGGCTGATGGTGGGTGTGATCAGTCTGGGCGACAGCTCCTATGACACCACTTTTTGTCAGGCGGGTACCACGATGGAGGCGCGTTTGTTGCAACGGCAGGGTAAGGCGCCTGTGCCTCGGGTGACGATCGATGCCACCGAAACACAAACGCCAGACGACGATGCTTTGTTCTGGCTGCGCGAATTTATTGAGAAAGCGCTGATCTGATCAGAAGCGGACGGCCACCGCCAGCGAGGTCTGATGGTTCAGT
>JAYYHP010000265.1:0-4404 GCA_036148335.1 Pseudomonadota bacterium | reverse complement strand
AAAAACAAAAAAGGGCCCGTAGGCCCTTTCTCAAGTCTGTCACGTTTCCGCTTACAGGCTCAGTACTTTCTCACCGCGCGCGATACCAGACACACCCGTACGTACTGTTTCCAGTACACAGCCGGTGCCGATGGCTTCGATGAAGGCTTCCAGCTTGTCGCTGGTGCCAGTCAGCTGGATGGTGTACACGCTTGGGCTGACATCAACGATCTGGCCACGGAAGATATCCGCAGTGCGTTTGATTTCAGCGCGCTGAGCACCAATGGCTTTCACTTTAATCAGCATGAGTTCACGCTCGATGTGCGGGCCTTCGGTCAGGTCCACCAGTTTCACCACTTCGATCAGCTTGTTGAGCTGTTTGGTGATCTGTTCGATCTTGCGCTCGTCACCGGTGGTGGTCATGGTCAGGCGAGACAGGGTCTCGTCTTCCGTCGGTGCCACCGTTAAGGTTTCGATGTTGTAACCACGCTGAGCAAACAAGCCAACGACGCGTGACAATGCGCCGGGTTCGTTTTCAAGCAGGATAGAAATAATGTGTCTCATGATCAGGTACGCTCCGTCTTGCTCAGCCACATATCGCGCATGGAACCGGTTGGTACCTGCATTGGATATACGTGTTCGGTTTCATCGACGGCAACGTCGAGGAAGACCAGACGGTCATTGTACTTACCAAAGGTGTCTTCCAACGCCTGTGGCAGCTGATCACGGTCGGTCACGCGAATGCCAACGTGGCCATAAGCTTCTACCAGCTTAACGAAGTCAGGCAGTGACTCCATGTAGGAGTGTGAGTGACGACCTTCGTAGTTCATGTCCTGCCACTGACGAACCATGCCCAGTGAGCCGTTGTTCAGACACAGGATTTTCACTGGAATGCCGTACTGCAAGCAGGTCGACAGTTCCTGAATGTTCATCTGAATGGAACCTTCACCGGTCACACACACAACCATGTCGTCCGGGAAGTTCATTTTGATGCCCATCGCCGCTGGGAAACCAAAGCCCATGGTGCCCAGACCACCGGAGTTGATCCAACGGTTTGGCTTATCAAACTTGTAGTACTGTGCGGCGAACATCTGGTGCTGACCCACATCGGACGTGATGTATGCGTCGCCTTTGGTGGCTGACCACATGGCTTCGATCACTTCCTGTGGCTTCATCAGCTGGCTGTCGTTCTTGTCGTAACGACCGCCGTGGCGCTGGCGCCATTCGTTGATCTGTTTCCACCAGGATTCCAGTGCATCGGCATCCGGCACTTCATCAGCTTCGTCCATCAGTGCCATCATTTCATCGAGTACCGCACCCACTGGGCCAACAATCGGCACATCGGCGATGATGGTTTTCGAGATAGACGATGGATCAATGTCGATGTGGATGATTTTCGCATCCGGACAGAATTTGTTGGTGGCGTTGGTTACGCGGTCATCGAAGCGCGCGCCGACGGCCAGAATGACGTCTGCGTTGTGCATGGTCATGTTGGCTTCGTAAGAACCGTGCATACCCAACATACCGACAAAACGCTCGCCGGTACCCGGGTAAGCGCCAAGCCCCATCAGGGTGTTGGTGCATGGGAAGTTCAGGCGATCAACCAGCGTGCGCAGTTTGTCCGAGCTACCGTCGATGATAACACCACCACCGGAGTAGATGATCGGGCGCTTGGCAGCCAGCAACAACTCAACGGCTTTTTTGATCTGGCCGGAGTGTCCACGCTGTGGCGGCGTGTAAGAGCGCATTTTGATCTTTTTCGGGTAGGCATACTCATACCGTTCGTTCGGCATGGTCATGTCTTTCGGGATATCAATCACTACCGGCCCGGGGCGACCTGTGCTGGCAATGTGGAATGCTTTGGCCACGATGTCTGGAATGTCTTCCGGACGGCGAACCGCGAAGCTGTGCTTCACGATCGGACGCGAGACACCCAGCATGTCGGTTTCCTGGAAGGCGTCGTCGCCCACCAGGTGGCTCATTACCTGACCTGAGATAACGACCATCGGAATCGAGTCAGTAAAGGCCGTAGCGATACCTGTCACTGTGTTAGTCGCACCCGGACCCGAAGTAACCATCACCACGCCGGGCTTACCCGTCGCGCGTGCATAACCATCAGCCATGTGAGCAGCGGCCTGCTCATGACGGACGAGTACGTGCTTCACAGCGCTCTGTTTGTAGAGTGCATCGTAAACGTGAAGCAGCGAACCGCCCGGATAACCATATACGTATTCAACACCAGATTCGTGAAGGGCACGAACCAGCATTTCACCGCCGGAAATTAATTCCACCGTATTGTCCTCAATCAGTGTGTTCAACGTTGAACATCATCTACGTAAAGTACGAATCGGGCCTGCATCAGATCTGCTATTACCAAACAGACCGGGCACTCCCTTATAAGGCTGGATGAGTCACTTTTAGTTCGTCATCAGGTACCGGAAACCTGGTCCAGGTAGCCGGGGTCAGGGCCGGTGCGGGGGGTAACCGCAGCTGGGGCCGTCTATGTCAGGCGCGGGGCTTCGGGTGTGAGCACTAAGCAGACTGACATTTATGGCGCTGATTCTACCAGCACTTGACGCCTCTGTGAACCGGCAAACCCCAGCAAAATCAAGGGGTAGCCGTTAGCGGGAAGGGATAGCCATTAGCGGGAAGGAGTAGCCGTTAGCGGGCAATCCAGATGAGGCTGGCCTGACGGCCGGTGACGCCATCGCGGCGGTAGGAGAAATATTCATCACGCTGGGTAAAGGTGCAGGCATCACCGCCAAACACCGAATGCACGCCCGCCTGAGTCAGCTGAAAGCGTGCCAGTTGATACAGATCGCACCACCAACGGTCGCCGTCACCGGGCTGAAAACAGGCCCCAGGCGCGCCTGCAAAGGAGTGATCGAAAGCGGCTTTTACCTCTGGCCCTACTTCAAAGGCGGTTGGCCCGATGGCCGGTGCCAGATAGGCAGTGACCTGCCCCGGGTCGTCGAAGGTGTCTAGTGTGCGAAGTAGAATTCCGGCTTCCAGCCCGCGCCATCCCGCATGCGCCGCGGCGACTTGCGTGCCATCGAGGCTGGCAAACAACACTGGCAAACAGTCGGCCGTCATCACCGCACAGACACAGCCCGGCTCCAGCGTAAAACTGGCATCCCCTGCGGGTACGCCGAAACGGGGCATCTCGTAGATGGCGGTGCCATGCACCTGCTCCAGCCACTGGATCTGCTGCGCGCCGGGCAGCCCTTTCAGCAGCGCCTGACGATTTGCCTGCACGGCCGCGGGATCATCGCCCACATGGTCGCCCAGATTAAAGCTGTCGTACGGCGCCACCGACACACCACCCCGACGACCAGAAAAGCGCGCGTGCACGCCTTCGGGTAACGGCCAGTCAGGTTGGTGAAGATCAATCATCGTCCTGGGCGTCCTGATCGTCGGCGAGCGTGTTTAACAACTCGATGAAATCATCTGGCAGTTCGATTTCCCAGGTCATGATCTCTTCGGTGCGAGGGTGAGTCAGGGTCAGTGCTTTGGCATGCAGGGCCTGTCGCGGGAAACGCGCCAGCAGCTCACGTAATTCTGCGCCCACGCCTTTTTTCAGGCGGGTGCGGGCGGCGTAAGTAGCATCGCCAACCAGAGGATGGCCGATGTGCGACATGTGTACGCGAATCTGGTGCGTACGACCTGTTTCCAACTTACAACGGATGTAGGTGTGGGATGGGAATTTATGCAGCAGGCGATAGTGAGTCACGGCCTCTTTGCCCATAGGGCTGACGGCCATTTTTGTGCGCTGCGTGCCGTGGCGGGCAATCGGTTCGTCCACCGTACCGCCAGAGATCATCTGCCCCTGCACCACGGCTTCGTATTCGCGGCCCATGCTGCGGTCTTGCAGTTGCGCAACCAGATGCGTCTGCGCTTGCAGGGTTTTCGCGACCACCATCAACCCGGTGGTGTCTTTATCAAGACGATGCACGATGCCCGCGCGCGGGATATTCTCCAGCTCACGGCAATGATGCAACAGGCCATTCAGCAAGGTGCCGGTGTAGTTACCGGCAGCCGGGTGTACCACCAGATTCGTGGGCTTGTTGAGTACCAGAATGTCATCGTCTTCGTAGACGATGTCGAGTGGAATGTCCTCTGGCTCCCAGTTGCCCTCGGCCTCCAACTCGGCGGTTAGGGTCAGGGTTTCGCCCCCCACCAGCTTATCGCGGCCGCGCATCACAGCACCGTTAACGGTCAGGTGTCCGTCTTTAATCCACTGCTGTAAGCGTGAACGGGAGTAATCGGGAAACAGGCGCGCAGCCACCTGATCGAGGCGCTTGTTGCCCTCTTCGTAGGGAACTTCGGCACTGTGAGAAATCTGAGTAGACATAAGGACTCTGTTCTGGACCTGCTCGCGGGTGATGCCAACGCGCAGGTGTGTTCTAATACGGCAATCGTCACATT
>JAYYHP010000264.1:0-3109 GCA_036148335.1 Pseudomonadota bacterium | reverse complement strand
TACTGCCAACCCATGCTGACACTGCGACAGAAGCGCCTCTGAAAGTGGTTGCCGATGCCACCAATGGCGTGATCAATGAACTGAAAGCGACGCCACCTGAACAGCGAGATCAGGTGATGATTGAGCGCTTGGTCGCCGAATTCATCCTGCCTGCCATCGACCAGGAAAAGATCGCCATGGGCGCACTGGGTAAATACTGGCGCCGTGCCAGCCCAGAAGAGCAGCAGCGCTTCATCGACATCTTCCGCGATCGTCAATTGCGTACTTACGGTGGCGCATTCAAAGCGTTCAGCGGTGAGTCCCTGACCTTCAGCGAAACCCGTTATAGCCCAGACGGCAAGCGGGCCATCGTCAAAGGCGAGTTCATGCAGACCAATGGCAACACAGTTCCGGTCGATTTCCGTCTCTTCGAAGATAAGAGCACCGGTAAATGGTTGGTATACGACGCGGTGATTTCTGGGCTGAGCATGGTGAAAACCTACCGCACGCAGCTTACGGATCGCCTACAGACACTGTCGATTGGCGAGTTAATTGCCGAGCTGGAACAGGCGCCGATCGAGGCCTACACACCCACGGCCGCGAACGAGTCCTGACAGAAACCGCCTTCGGGCGGTTTTTTATTGCCCCTCGTCAGCACATTCGACCGTTTGCGACTACACTTCCGAATAGCGTTTCTCGTCGCTCCGACCTTTGAACCGGTTCACAGTGCTCGACGGATTGCGCCACTACTATAGCGGTGCCGCCGTCTTTAAACGCATTGTCGGGGTCTATCGGCCACACAATGAGCAAATTCGGGCAGCACACTTACTTCCATGCGCCAGCAAAGTATGATGTTGGCTGCGGATTTATCCGCCAGGACTCAGGGAGGCACACGTCAGTGCTGTCAGTTATACCATCGCCCATGATGCAGGGAGGCGAGCGATGATCAGCTTCCGTTCTAAATCGCTGCGCCGTCGATTGGTGCTGATTTCTCTGATTACCAGTTTCGTCACCCTGATTCTCGCCAATATTGGCTACATCTCACTTGAGTACTATCTGGCCAAGCGAGATATCGACAACAAGATGCAGGTCTTGGGAGAGGTCATCTCAGATCGCATTACCGCAGCACTGACCTTCAACGATCAAGCCCTGCTCGAGAGCAATCTGAATACACTGCAATCCGATTCTGCCATCGTTCGTGGGTGTATTTACCGTACTGACCAGACGTTAGCGGCGAGCTACTACTCACCTAAACATGAGCGCCAGACGTGTCCTAATTTCCTGCCGCGCATTGATGCCCTCGAGACCTCGAACTTTGCCCGTTTCTTTCCTGTGAATCGTGCCGAAGAAGTGATTGGTACCTTATTTATCGAGAGCAGCCGCGAATACCTTCTTAACCGTTTTTTCCAGTTTCTTGGCTTTTCTGCCCTCATCATGTCGATGGCCATTGGCGCCGCCTGGTTTTTGGCCAACAAACTCAAGAACAGTATTTCCAGCCCAGTGCGTGAACTGACCCAAACACTGGAGAAGATGCTCGATCAACAGACCTACAAGCATCGCGCCCAGACCAACAGCACAGAAGAGCTGGGGGCGTTGTCCGATCTGTTTAACCGCTTGCTGGATAAGGTCGAAAACGAAAACAGCTCCCTTAAAGAATCGGAAGAACGCTTTCGTAAGCTAACGGCCATGTCGCCTGTGGGCATCTTTCAGGTGGATGCCAACCAGCGCCTGCAGTACGTCAATCAACGCTGGCGTGACATCCACCAGCTGAAAAACGAACAACTGGATTTGCAGGACTGGTTTGAAATGATCAGCCCGCGGGACGTGGTGGCTGCTCAGGAAGCCTGGCATCGTTTGGTCAGCGATCAGGAAAGTATTGCCCTTGAGCTGCGTATGATCGGCCCTAATCACATGACCTCATGGGTGCATCTGATGGCCAGTCCGCTGCATGACCACGACGGCAAGTTACTGGGCTATTTAGGCGCTATTTCTGATATTTCCGAGTTGAAAGCAGCCCAGATCCAGATGGAAACACTGGCCTTCTTTGATCCGCTGACCGGCCTGGCCAATCGTCGCTTGTTCAAGAACCGTCTGGAGAAGTCTGTTAAGCAGGCCACGCGCTCGGGCAATTCAATGGCGCTGCTGTTTCTCGATATGGACCAGTTCAAACGCGTCAACGACACCCTTGGCCACGATGCTGGTGACGTACTGCTCAAAGAAGTGGCCAATCGCCTTAATCAGACCGTACGCGAAAACGATACAGTGTCACGCATTGGTGGTGATGAGTTCACGATTCTGCTGACCGACATCAGCAGCGTGCAGGATGTGCGCGTCGTCGCCGATAAGATTCTGCGTTCAATGGCGAAGCCGATCCGCGTCAAAGGCCAGGACATTCTGACATCCGTGAGTATTGGTATCACGCTAACGCCAGACGACTCCCAAGACACCAACGTCCTGATGAAGAATGCCGATCTGGCCATGTACTCGGCGAAAGAACAAGGGCGGAACAACTATCAGTTCTTCTCTGAAGAGATGAACCACTCCATCCTTGAGCACCTGGCACTCGAGAAAGAAATCAAAGAAGCCATTGAACGTAATCAGTTCACCCTATTCTTCCAGCCAAAGATCAGCCTGTTTGATTACACCACCACCGGCGTCGAGACCTTAATTCGCTGGGAACATCCGGACAAAGGGCTGGTATCGCCTGATCAGTTTATTCCGGTCGCCGAGGAAACCGGCCAGATCATCGACATCGGTAACTGGGTGCTTGAACAAGCCTGTCGTCAGATCAGCAGCCTGATTCGCCAGAACATCATGCCCGCCGACGCTAAAGTCGCGGTCAACCTGTCTGCCAAGCAGTTTACGGACCCGGAACTGGCGCCGCGTATTCGTAATGTACTCGAAATTACTGGCATGCCACCGCGCTGCCTTGAGCTGGAAATTACCGAAAGCACCCTGATGGAAGACGTGGAAGCGGCCATCAGTATCATGCAGGAAATCAAAGCGACGGGCGTCTCCATCGCCATTGATGATTTCGGCACCGGTTACTCCTCGCTGTCCTATATCAAACGCTTCCCGATTGACGTGCTCAAGGTCGACCGTTCGTTTGTTATGGACATCCCAGACGACA
>JAYYHP010000263.1:0-3174 GCA_036148335.1 Pseudomonadota bacterium | reverse complement strand
AATTGCTCTAATAAGCGTTCACCGCGGTTACTTCCCCGGTAATCCCCATGCACCGCAACGCAGGCCAGTTCCGCTTCGGACTCCGAATATGGATACAAAGCAGCGCAGGCGGTAATCAGGCCGTCGCGTTCAATGACGTAGAAGCGGTGAATCTCGGTTTCCAGTAACTCACGTGAACGTCTGACCAGAATACCGTCGTCTTCTAAGGGCTTTAATAATTCCAGAATTCCCGCCACATCATCGATATTAGCTGCCCGTAACTGATCGTAAGCGTCTTGACTGATCAGGGTGCCACTGCCTTCGCGTGTGAACAGTTCCTGCAACAGGGCACCGTCGCTCTGATAGCTCAGTAAATGAATGCGCGGCACGCCCTGTCGAATGCAGCGTAGGGCCATATTGGCCTGCCACAGTGGGCTGCCGTTAAACAGAGACAAGCGGCTTTCCAGTTCACGACAGGTCAGGTCTTCCAGTGTCTGGCCGTCGCTGTCGACCAGACCATCGTTTTCACCAAAGGCGATCAGTTTATCCGCCCGAAGCGCGACGGCCGCATGTTGGGCAACGTCTTCTACGCTGAGGTTAAACATCTCGCCAGAGGGGGAATACCCTGAGCACGATAAGAGCACCACATTCTGCTGATCCAGCAAATGACTGATGGCCTGATGCTCAATACGACGTACCTCACCGGTGTGCTGATAGTCCACACCATGAATAACGCCCATGGGCTTAGCCGTCACAAAATTGCCGCTGACCACCCGGATGCGCGCACCGTGCATGGGCGAGCCGGGTATGCCCACTGACAGACGCGATTCAATATCCGCTTTGACCATACCAACGGCGGCTTTTACGGCATTTAATGCCTCGTTATCCGTGATGCGCAGGTCATTGTGAAACTGACTGGTGATATCCAGTCGCTCGAGGACAGCATCAATTTGCGGACGCGCGCCGTGTACCAATACCAGTCGTACGCCGAGGCTGTTCAGCAGCGCGATGTCCTGCACCAGCGTATCGAAATTCGGGTGCTGTAAGGCATCGCCATCAAACATGATGACGAAGGTTTTTCCCCGGTGCGCATTTATGTACGGCGAGGACTGGCGGAACCATTGCACGTAGGCGGTGGTGTCGGTCACGGACGTTTCCTTAAGGTCTGCGTGTTCGCGACATTCAAAGGCAGTCGCTATTTTCTTTGCTGTATTGGTCTGACGCCGCGGGTCGCAGCAAGTACATCCATGTATGCTCGGCTGTGCCATCCCTGGCACAGACGCCCGCCTCGTTCAGAACCAATACACGCCGGTCATTCAGTGATTGCCTGATTTAATCACGGGCAGGCTGAAGACAAAAGCGATCAATCAGTTGGGTCAGTATGTCGATGCAGGGCTCGATCTGATCCAGCGCCAGGTATTCATCGACCTGATGCGCCTGATCGATATTGCCAGGCCCCAACACTAAGGTTTCCATGCCGAGCTTCTGTAAAAACGGCGCCTCCGTGGCGTAATTCACAGCTTCGCTGGTGTGCCCGGTGAGGCGCTCGGCGAGTCGTACCAGTTCGCTGTCGGCACGTTCGGCAAAGGCATCGACGCCAGGGAACAGCGGCTCCACCGTCAGCTCGACCTGATTCTGTGCCGCGATGGGGTTCATGCGGCGGCGAATTTCGTCGCGCAGGTCATCGTTACTCATGCCCGGCAAGGCGCGTAAATCGAAGGCCAGTTCGCACTGTCCACAAATGCGATTGGGATTATCGCCGCCGTGAATGCAGCCCAGGTTTAACGTGGGCGACTGTACGGCAAAGTGGGCGTCCTGATAGCGATTGGCCAGATCCGTACGCAGGATTTTTAATTCGCCCATGACGTCATGGATGGCGTCCATCGCGCTGATGCCCAGTGCCGGGTTAGAGGAATGCCCAGCTTTCCCTGTGACACGAATGCTCTCCATCATAATGCCTTTGTGCATACGAATCGGGCGTAAACTTGAAGGCTCACCCACGACCGCGTAACGACCACGCGGCCCGCTGCTTTCGGACAATGCACGGGCGCCAGACATGGAGCTTTCTTCATCGGCGGTGGCGAGCAGCATTACCGGCTGATGGAAGGTCTGGTCTTTGAGCTTTTCCACGGCGGCAAGCGCCAGTGCGAAAAACCCTTTCATGTCACAGGTGCCCAGACCGTAGAGTTTGTTGTCGCGCTCGGTCAGCGTGAACGGGTCGGACGTCCATTTTTCTGGATTGCATGGCACAGTATCGGTGTGACCGCTTAATACCAAACCGCCCTCGCCGCGACCGTACGTCGCCAGTAAGTTGAACTTACCCGGGGCGCCGTCAATGGGCATAATGGCCACCTCGAAACCCAGCTCGCGGCACCAGTTGGCCAACAGATGGATGACCCCTTCATTGCTTTGATCGTATTCCGGAAGTACCGAACTCATGCTGGGTTCAGCAATCAGGGCCGCCAGAGTCTCGCGGGTGGATGGCAACGGCATAGTGACCTCAAGGTAGTGCAGGTTAGATAACGGGTGATGCGGTTCGACAGCGACCGAGGCAGCCTTGTTGTGAGGCTGAATCACAGTAAACGCAGAGCAATGACGATAGCGCGATGGCAAAAGAAATAGAACTGAAATTACGTCTGAATACGCAGGCGCTGAACCCAATCCGTGAATGGTTGAATACGCACGCTGAACCACAGGGGCGTCAGACCTTGCTCAACGATTATTACGATACGCCGGACCTGCAATTGGCCGGGGCTCATGCGGCCTTGCGTATCCGTAAAAAGGGCGACCGTTTTGAGCAGACATTTAAAGCGCGCAGCGCCTCAGACGATGGCATTCCGGTGCGTCATGAGTGGAATTGGCCGCTCACCTCACGGGCGTTAGATACTTCTGTGTTGGCGCTACCCGAGGTGCAAGCTGTTTGGCCCGGGGTACAGCCCGTCTGGCCTGAGCCAACACCGGAATCCGCGCAAAACGTTGAGACTTCTCCATTGAGCGTGGTGTTCAGTACCGACTTTCAACGTGAGGCCTGGATCTATCAGGACGATACCAGTCGCATTGAAGTCGTGTTGGATCAGGGAGAGGTCAGCGCCAGCGGCGCCACTGAGCCGTTATGTGAGCTTGAACTAGAGCTGCTGAGTGGCAGTCCTGAGAGTTTATGGACGTGCCTTGAGCGCCTGTCTGATAGAGCGCCCA
>JAYYHP010000262.1:0-2127 GCA_036148335.1 Pseudomonadota bacterium | reverse complement strand
CTTTTCCGGTAAAGAAGACTGTCTGGCAGGCCTGTGTATTCGTTGCATGGAAGAAACCGCCGACATGTTCCGTCGCGCCCTGGTGTTTGATGGCAAGCCGCGGGAAGTCGCACTGGCCGTGCACTATGCCTATCGGCTGCACCTGCGTTTAAACCCTACCTTCTCTATGTCGCTTGTGACCGTACGCACCGCGAGCTTTGCCGAGAAAACCTCGCCAGAGCGTGCTCAGCGATTGCGTGAGATGGACGCCGAATTGTTTTCGCTGGCGTATCAGGTGATGGATCAAGCCATTGCCTCCGGGGATATGCCCGCCCGGGACGACATTGATCAGACCGTGCTGGCGTTTCTCAACTGGGCGCTGTCGTATGGCATCAACATGCTGGCGGATACCGGCTTTGAGCATTCGATTCGCGATCACCTCGGCGGGCAGAACATCGCTTTGATCGGCGCCAATATTTTAATGGATGGCCTGGGCATGACGCCGCTGGCCAGTGAATGGGATTACCAGAAGACCTGGGAACGCATTGGTAATGAAGTCTTCCCAGAAGAAGTAAATCAACTTTTTTTATCTCAACCGAGCGCAGGAGTCTGAACTATGCGTCGTTTTACTGAAACTCTGGCAACGGAAAAGCCCTGGCTGGTGATTGGTCTGTTGATCATTGCTTGTCTGGCGGCCGCAGCCGGAGGCAAGAATCTGTATTTTCGAGGGGATTACAAAGTCTTTTTTGAGGAGGGCTATGGCCCTTTAAATGACTTTGAAGAAATGCAGAAGGTCTTCAACAAGAGCGACAGCATTGCCGTGCTCGTGGTCCCCAAATCCGGTGACGTGGTAGAGCAGAACGTTCTTACCTTAATTCAGGAATACACCGAAGAGGCGTGGCAAACGCCGTTTTCCAGTCGGGTGGATTCCTTAACCAACTATCAGAACACCTGGGCCGAATACGATGACATGATCGTAGAAGATATGGTGTTGTACCCAGATGAACTGACCGCCGACGACCTGAGCCGTATTCGCGAAGTTGCCTTGGCCGAACCTTCCCTGAATGGCCGTATCATTTCACCCGCGTCCGACGTTAGTCTGATCAATATTACGCTGCAATTACCGGACATTACCGACAACACAGCCAACGTCGCCAGTGTGATGGATTTTGTACGGGACCTCAGTGCTCAGTTTGCCGAGCGCTACCCGGATGTGAGTTTTTATCACACCGGCATCATCCCGATGAATTACAGCTTCGCTACCGAAGGCCAGAAGGACATGCAGACGCTGGTGCCAGCCATGCTGCTGTTGATTGTGGTGCTACTGGCGGTCTTACTGCGCAGTTTCTCGGCCATGATCGCGACGGTAATTGTGTTGGTATTAACCATCATGGCGACCATGGGCTTGGCAGGTTGGTTAGGCTTTTTCTTATCGACGGGTACGATCAATGTCCCCATTGTGGTGTTGACCATTGCCGTGGCAGATTGCGTGCACGTGGTGGCCACCATGCAGTACGGAATGAAACAGGGTAAGAGTCGCCGCGAAGCCGTGCGCTACAGCCTCGAATTAAACTGGATGCCGATTTTTATCACCAGTGCCACGACGGCGGTGGGTTTCTTAACCCTGATGTTGTCGGAGTCTCCTGTGTTTGCCGACTTCGGTATTCTCTGTGCTATGGGCGTGATGCTGGCGTATCTGATGTCAGTGACGCTTTTCCCAGCCTTGTTGGCAGTTATGCCAGTCAGCGCTGGTGGTCGTGCCGATGATAAGGCGCCGGCGATGGCACACTTTGGTGATTTTGTGATTCGCAATCAAACCGTCCTGCTTTGGGGTGGGGTTGCCATCGTCGCCGTCATGAGTGCTCTGGCGCTGCGCAATGAAATTAACGACGTGGCAACCGAGTATTTTGCCGAGTCAACGGCGTACCGCCAGTCGGTGGATAAACAAGCTGATACCTTGTCTGGCTCACAGTCCATTGACTGGGCCATGTACACCACCGAGCCGGGTGGTATCAGTAATCCTGAGTTTATTGCAGTGATGCGTGATTTCACGGACTGGTTAGAACAGCAGCCGGAAATCGATCATATCAGTGGTTTGTCGGACACCTTCATGCGCTTGAATAAAAACATGCATGGCGATGATCCTGA
>JAYYHP010000261.1:0-5068 GCA_036148335.1 Pseudomonadota bacterium | reverse complement strand
GAGCTGATGGCCGACACCGGTGCCGATGCGCTGGGCCTCGACTGGACGACGGATATCGGTGCCGCGCGTAGCCGTGTCGGTGATCGAGTCGCGTTACAGGGTAATATGGACCCATCGGTGCTTTACGCGTCGCCTGCGACGATTCGTACGGAAGTTAAGCGTATTCTCGACAGCTATGGTCATGGCTCAGGTCATGTCTTTAATCTCGGGCACGGCATTCATCAGTTTGTTGATCCAGAGCACGCGAAGGCATTTGTTGAGGCTGTGGTTGAATTAAGTGGTGATTATCACCAAATGTAAGAAGCAGAAGATCCTGAAAACTATTCGATTTGGGTCTACGCTGATTAACTATCGTCTACATTTGCCGGAGATGCGTCTGACATGAACCTGATCTGGGTTCCGTTACTACCCTTGCTGGGAAGCCTGATTCCTCTGATTTTGGGGCGTTTCCCCCGTTCTATGCTGGCGCTGGGCACTGCCTTGATGCCAGCCGTCGCATTGGGCGTGCTGATTTCCCTGATTCCTCAGGTCATGGCAGGGGATTACCCAACCTTTGCCATGGACTGGATTCCACTCCTTTCCCTGAATATTAGCTTCTTCCTTGATGGGCTGGGGCTGATGTTCTGTTTGCTGATTCTTGGTATCGGTCTACTGGTTATCTTGTATGCCCGATATTACCTGTCGCCGGGCGATGACGCTGGGCGCTTCTATGCCAGTCTCGTGCTCTTCATGTCGGCCATGCTCGGCGTGGTGTTGTCGGCAAACCTGATTCAGCTGTGGTTTTTCTGGGAACTGACCAGCATCAGCTCATTTCTTTTGATTAGCTTCTGGTCGCATAAAACCGAGGCGCGTAAAGGCGCACGTATGGCGCTGACTATCACCGGTGCCGGCGGTCTGGCGTTATTGGGCGGTCTGATCCTGATCGGTGAGTTGGTCGGCAGTTACGACCTGCAAACGGTACTGGCCAGTGGCAGTCTGATTATTGAATCGGAACTCTACCCGGTGATTCTGTTGTTGGTACTGGCAGGGGCCTTTACCAAGTCGGCGCAGTTCCCATTCCACTTGTGGCTGCCTCAGGCCATGGCGGCACCAACGCCTGTGTCCTCGTATCTGCATTCGGCCACTATGGTGAAGGCGGGCATCTTCCTGATGGCGCGTTTCTATCCGGTGCTGTCGCAGACGGAACTGTGGTTCGCGCTGGTCAGTCTGGTGGGGCTGACGACGCTGTTAGTCGGCGCTTACACAGCGTTGTTTAAGCATGACCTGAAGGGCTTGTTGGCGTATTCCACCATCAGTCATCTGGGGCTGATTACCTTGTTGCTTGGCTTGGATACTGAGCTTGCTGCAGTAGCGGCCATGTTCCATGTTATCAACCATGCGGTCTTCAAGGCGTCGTTGTTCATGGCGGCGGGGATTATTGATCACGAGTCCGGCTCGCGAGACATGCGTAAGCTCAATGGTCTGTTCCGCTACATGCCTTATACCGCCACGTTAGCGATGGTAGCGGCCTCGTCGATGGCCGGGGTACCGCTGCTCAACGGTTTCTTATCGAAAGAAATGCTCTTCACCGAGTCACTCAATCAGCACACTCTTGGCTCATTGTCGTGGCTGACCCCGTTGCTTGTTACGGTCGGTGGTGCGTTAGCGGTCGCTTACTCACTGCGTTTTGTTCACGATGTCTTCTTTAACGGCGAGCCGATTGACCTGCCGAAGACTCCTCATGAGCCGCCGCGTTACATGCGTGTGCCGGTCGAAGTGCTGGTGGTTCTGTGCTTGCTGGTGGGGATTCTGCCAGACCTGATTGTGGGGGACTTATTGGTCGTCGTGGGGGCGTCATTGATGCCTGGCGGTGTGCCGGAATTTAAAGTCTCTATCTGGCATGGGTTCAACATTCCATTGCTGATGAGCTTTATTGCCGTACTGGGTGGTGTGGCGCTCTACAGCCAGCGGCGCCATATGTTCGCATTTCAGTCTCAGTTTGCTGAAGTCGACGCTAAATACGCGTTTGAACAATCCATTCAGCGGTTGGTGCGCGGCGCTACCCGCATTCAGGAATTTATTGATAACGGCAGTTTCCAACGTTACACCTTCTGGCTGATCCTGTCCGTCGGTTTTATGGTGGGGGTGCCATTGCTGGATCTGGCGACGGCTCAAGGTAGTATCAAGGGTTCCGACGTCGATATGGTATCTATTGGTGGCGCCTTACTGTTGATTGTTGGTTCTATCGCGACGGTCATGGTCAGCCATAAGCGTTTGCTGGCCCTGGTAACGGTGTCCGTGGTGGGGCTGGTTGTATCCATGGCTTTCGCGTGGTTCTCAGCACCGGATCTGGCGCTGACGCAGTTGTCGGTAGAGGTCGCTACGATTATCCTATTCCTGCTGGCGCTCTACTTCCTACCACAGCGCATTTCACTCAATCATCTGTCGCCGTCGCGTATTGTGCGTGATCTGGGGCTTTCTACTGTCGTCGGTGCCTTAGTCGGCACCTTGACCTTCGCCATGCTGACTCGCCCATTCGATAGCATCAGTGAATTCTTTACCGCCAATGCCAAGACTGGCGGTGGCGGCACGAACGTAGTGAACGTCATTCTGGTCGACTTCCGTGGCTTCGATACCTTCGGTGAAATCACGGTACTGGCCATTGCGGCACTGGGTATTTATAAATTACTTGCCGGTATCCGTATGTTTGCGCCGTCCGCAGACATGGACGGTCGTCCGTGGTCGAAAGACAGCCAGCCACTTATGCTGATGCAAATCTCTCAGAGCTTGCTGCCTCTCGCGCTGCTGGTGTCTGCTTATATTTTCCTGCGCGGTCACAATTTACCGGGCGGCGGTTTTATTGCAGGCCTGATTACAGCGGTCGCTTTAATTCAGCAGTACATCGCCAACGGTGTCGGCTGGATGCGAGAGCGCGGCGACCTCAACTTCCAATGGTTTATTGTGGTGGGACTATTTTTGGCGTTTGGTTCAGGTGTCGGCAGCTGGTTCTTTGAGCGTCCGTTCCTGACATCCTGGTTCGATTACTTCTACTTGCCGATGATCGGTAAGTTCGAACTGGCCAGTGCCATGGTCTTTGACTTAGGGGTATATCTGACCGTGATCGGTGCAACACTTTCTATCCTGGCAAACCTGGGCAAGCTCTCTACTAATGAGCGCCCAACCCGACCGAAGGGAGAGTCCTGATGGAACTGGTGTACTCAACCACGGTGGGTGTGATGGTGGCGTGTTCCGTGTTTCTGATGCTACGCGGTCATACGTTTGCCATTGTCATGGGCCTGACCCTGATGTCGTACGCGGTGAACCTTTTCCTGTTTGCCAGTGGCGGGCTAGAACTGCATAAACCGGCAATTCTGGGCGAGACCGACAATCCAACCGACCCTTTGCCGCAGGCGCTGGTACTGACGGCCATCGTGATTGGCTTTGCGATGACGGCGTTTGCACTGATTCTTGCCATCCGTGCGCGCGCGGATCTGGGTAACGATCAGGTCGATGGGCGTTCCACACCAACGGATAATCTGGCCAGTAAAGATAAAGAGCCGCGAGAGCGTCCGAAGACAGGTAAAAATGCAGGAGGGAAGTCCAAGTGATGCACCTTGCTGCTTTACCCGTATTGCTGCCGTTCTTTGCGGCGGTTTTTGTACTGTTTCCGTGTTTTAACGATCGTCTGCCGCTGCAGCGCTTACTGACTCAGGCTTTCCTGCTGGCTCTGGTGTTTATCGCGACGGTTACCTTGCACGTGACCCTGCGTGACGGCCCAATTGCCTACGCCATGGGCGACTGGCAGGCGCCCTTTGGTATCTTCCTGTTGGCGGACTCTATGTCGGCGTTCATGGTGTTGCTGACGGCGGTGCTGGCATTGATCACTCACCTGTATGCCTGTGCCGGTGAAGATACGACCGGGCGTTATTTCCATCCGTTGTTTTTGTTTCAGCTGATGGGATTAAACGGCGCGTTCCTGACGGCGGATGCGTTCAACCTGTTCGTATTCTTTGAAATTCTGTTGATCGCTTCCTATTCCTTGTTGGTTCATGGCGGTGGTCGCGAGCGCACGCGGGCAGCACAGCATTATGTACTCTATAACCTGATTGGTTCGGCATTCTTCCTGATTGCATTGGCGGTGTTGTATCACGCCTTTGGTACGCTAAGTATTCCTGATATGGCGGCTCGAGCCGCTACGCTACCGGAAGAAAGCCTGCCTTTGGCAGAAGCCGGTGGCATGTTGCTGATGCTGGTGTTTGGCATCAAAGCGGCGTTGTTACCGTTGCACTTCTGGTTGCCTCGCACCTATGCCAGTACCTCAATTCCGGTGGCGGCACTGTTTGCTGTCATGACCAAGGTGGGCCTGTACAGCCTTTGGCGTATTCATGGCGTTGTGTACGCCGAGGGCAACGGCGAGCTGGGAGGATTGGGCATGAATCTGCTCTCGATTCTGTCGGCGTTAACTGTCGTGGCGGGTACGCTGGGATTGTTGTCGGCCGAGTCTTTGCGCCGTCTGATTGCTCATCTGGTCATTGTCTCAGCCGGTACCTTGCTGATGACCGTGGCGATGGGCACGACCGAGGCGGTCGCTGCGGGCTTGTATTACACCCTGCATAGTACTCTGATGGCTGGAGCGTTCTTCCTGGTGGCGGGACTGATTATTCTGCAACGCGGTCAGGCTGAAGATCGTTTTGTGCGTTCGCGCCCATTGCTCGTACCTAAACTGACGGGCTTGTTATTTGCTGTGGCAGCCATGGCATTGATCGGTCTGCCGCCGTTTTCTGGCTTTGTTGGTAAGGTCTTTATTATGCAGGCCGCGCTTGATAGTGGTGATGCCTGGTGGGTATGGCCACTTATTCTGATTTCTGGCTTTGCGGCCTTGATTGCTCTGTCGCGAGCGGGGTCGACTCTGTTCTGGCGTACGCAGGGCAGTGTGCTGCCTGAAGTGCGTGAGCGTTTGCGTCGCGTGCACTTCGCGTCGGCCTCGCTGTTGTGTTTGATGACGGTAGCCTTAGTGTTGGCGGCGGGGCCGATTACTGAGTGGTCGATGCGCGCGGCGCAGGACCTTCATGACGGCATCACCATTGAG
>JAYYHP010000260.1:0-8182 GCA_036148335.1 Pseudomonadota bacterium | reverse complement strand
ATGACTTCCTCTTTCGTTCTGACGCGATGGCCTACCAAGTAGAGGGAAGTACTCTCAGCGACGAGTATCAACTGGACTGCGATGCCGACAGCTCAGGCGTAGACTGTTCCGGATCATACTCTTACGGTGCAGGCACCTTAAGTGAAGTGATGACGAACGTATTCAATGAATGCGGCCAGAATTTTCAATTCACGCCAAATGGCTTGTTGAAAAATGGTAACGTCATCAGCTCGGCTTCTGAGTACACCATTACTGTGGGCAATACTGAAATATGGGCGCTACCTGACGGCGAGTGCTTAGAACCAGGCTATCGCATCGGATACACTGAAGTGCAGGGTGCGATACGTTTTGTAGAAATTGTTCTAACCGGCGATACGTTTGAGTCCGACTTAAATTTCTTAAACGACACAGCAATGGAAGATATTCAGGGAATTATCAACCAGCTCTAAAACAAAAGAACCGGCCAATTGGCCGGTTTTTTATTGCTTAGCGTTTGTTAACGTCTCTTAGCGTTGCTCCGTTTGTTCGACACCAAAAAAGCGTAAGCTACCACTGACGCCCGCGTTGCTATCGGTTACGGACAGTAAGTAATCGCCAGCAGCGGCGTTGTCGACGCGCCCTTGCAGCAGGTACTCGTCACCACTGCGACCGGCTACTGTCAGACCGACGTTCTGGCCGTTCGTACCTGTCAGGCTGACCGACAGGTCGCTGACTCGCGCATGACGAATAACGATGCTGACTGTCGCATCTGATCCTTGGTTGATATCGCTCAGTGAAATACGTGTCGTGCTTGAGCGCGTAAAGAAGAACGAGCGTCGAGCATCACTGATGGCGATATTGGTGGCGCCACCGTAATTCACTGTCTCGGGTTCAGGCTGCGGCTCAGGCTGTGGTTCTGGTTCAGGCTGAGGTTCTGGCTGGGGTTGAGGATCAGTGCGATCACCAGTGTCCACTGCGCGTACCGCCGCCGTGGCGTCCACAATACCTGCACCACATCCCGCACACGCTCCCGGGAAAGAACGTGCGGTGGCTTGCAGAGTCTGTTCAATGTCTGCTGGGGTCAGATCTTTATTCACTGAGCGCATCAGTGCGATCACACCCGCGACCACAGGCGTCGCCATCGACGTGCCCTGATATTCTGCGTAAGTGCCGCCTTCGCGCCCCTGACGACCACGGTCAATGGTGGACAGAATGCCACCCCCATTACCGCCACCTGGCGCGGCAATGTCGACGACACTACCGAAATTCGAGTAACTCGCTTTCGCACCGTCACGACCGGTTGAGGCCACGGTAATAACATTCTGACAGTTCGCCGGGGTCGCACCGCGAGCATCCACGCTGCTGTTACCTGCCGCCACAACGACGGTCGTGCCCGCCGCGACGGCTTGGTTAATGGCAGCCTGCATGTAGGCCGTACAACTGCCTGTACCGCCGAGACTCAAGTTCACCACGTCGGCAGGGTTTTGGTTGAGAGGCAAACCTGCCACGGGCAAACCGGCGGACCAGACTACTCCGTCAGCAATATCAGACAATGAACCACCACAACGGCCAAGTGCTCGAATAGGGACAAATTTGGAATCCGGTGCGATACCGGCAATGCCAGTACCGTTGTCGGTCACTGCGGATGAAATACCCGCCACATGGGCGCCGTGCCACGACGAATCGGAACTGCCGCATCCCGAAAACAGCCCAGTGTAATCGCCTTCATCAATGGCATTACTGTCACGGCCATCGCCATCCCCCGCCGTTGAGCTACTGGAGATCATGTCGTAGCCCGGCAGCCGGTTCGCATCCAGATCCACATGAGGGACATAGCCGGTATCAATGACCGCAACCACGGCACCTGCACCACGGGTAATGTCGTGAGCGTCCTGGGCGCGGGCGCCGCCGGCGTCCTCAAAGTGGTACCACTGGCGGCTGTACAAAGAGTCGTTAGGTACCGCCTGCGTGGTTACCCAAATGTCTTCTTCGACACCCTTCACAAAGTTTTGTGCTTTCAGTGCCGCCATGGCTGAACGATGCAAAATACCCTGACCCGGAATATCGACCACGACAAACTGGCCATCCATCATGCTGCGCTTTAATGCACCTTCAGGAAGGATTTTTTCTAATTTATCTGTGACTTTCGCCACGGCGGGATTTACTTCAATGACGTATTGTTTGGCCCATGCCTGTTGCGTCATGGTGATAGCAGCAAGCGCCAAAGGCACTGTTTTTAATGCAGTTTTGAACACGGTTTCGCCTCGTTGATCGGGATGTTGTTATCTTTATTCCCCTTCAACATACCGGGCTTACTGCGAGGCAGCGAAAACTAAACTGTGTCGAATTTAATCTTAAATGTAACGAGTAAGTAGCCGAATTTTTACTTAATAAAATCGGTCATACCTTAGGATGATTCATAATGACACTGCTGAATAAACGCAGCGCCATTCATGCACATTTATCTCGGTTATGATGGCTTTTCGTAGCGCGTTCAGTGCAAATACGCACCGGCAACGTGTTGGGTTTGCCATATACGATGCGCGTATTCGGCGTCACCAAACGCAAATTCACGCAGCAAAGACAGACTTTCCTGACGACATTGCAGATGCCCTTCCTGCTCTAGTCGGTTGAGCACCGATGAAAAAACAAACCGACAATGCTCCGATTGTGCCCCTTCACGTAGGGCAGACATCATGTCGCCCGCCGTATCCAGATAACGCTGTTGTGCCTGCTTTCCCGGTGCCTGAGTTAACAGTAATTCGGCCATTTCCCACGCGTTACCAAAAAATACCGCTGCACGCTGCCATTGGGCGTGCGACATGGCTTCGCGACCCAGACGGCAGGTGCGCTGCCAACCCGGCAGAAGCTCCTCAGGGTGTTGTACCAGCCAGCGTTTGTGCTTCTCACAAAGAAATTTCATACAGACTCCTCAGGCGGCTTCCTGCGCCTCGAATTCTTCAATAATCTGAGCAACCCAAGTGGCAACGCGTGCGTCGGTTTGCTCGAACTGTTGGTCTTCATCAACCGCGAGGCCACAGAACAACGTTTTGTCTTCATTCACTGCGCGTGAGGCCTCAAATTCATAGCCCTCCGTTGGCCAATAGCCAATCAATTGCGCCCCGGCAGCAACGACGTAGTCTTTCAGCCAGCCCATGGCATCCACAAAGAAATCGCCGTAACCAAACTGATCACCCAGGCCATAGAGAGCGCAGGTTTTGCCCTGTAAGTTCAGTTGTGACAACAGATCTGCCGTATCTTCCCAGTCCGCCTGAATGCCACCGAAATCCCAGGTCGGAATCCCCATGATCGCCAGATCAAACCCTTCGATCTCTTCAACGCTGGCATCCGTGATATTGAGCATCTCGGCGACAATGCCCGCTTCGTTAAGCGCTTCTGAGATTTTCTCTGCAACGTCTTCTGTGTTACCGGTGTCAGTGCCGAAGATGATGCCTACGCGAGCTTGTGTCAGTGCGCTCATAAGTCAGTCCTGCTTGCTTGATGGTGTCGTTAAATTTACATAATGCGAATCATTATCATTATATATTCAAGAAATGCAACTGCCAGCAGAAAGGGAGGAGAAAAGACATCAGCCCTCACGTGCGAAATGAGACATGTGGAGTAAGAAAAGCGAGATGAGAAAAGCGATAAGCGAGGAGTGAAGCGCATCGCGCTCACCACTCCTGTCAGCCCCCATAGCGGGAGCCCTCAAGCCCTCACATGAGGAGAGCCCTTAACGGCGGGAACGCAATGCCGAGGTGATGCCCAAAGGAATCGTCAGCACCAGCCAGATCACCAGCGAGGTAATGAAATAGGCAATCTGCAATTCGGGGAACAGGTTCGACTGCAGCACAATCTGGAATACACCATACAGCGCCATGCCACCAAAATAGAACAGACCAAACACCAGCCAGCCCGGCAGACCGCTGTTGCCAGAATGCACAATACGAGCGGCGATCTTCACCGACATGTCCATAAAGAAGTACAAGCCCATAACCGTCAGGGTGATGGCAATGGCATGACGCAGTGGCCCATCCCAGTAGGTTTCAACTTCTGCGGGCGACGTGACGTCACCACCGGCATAGAGCGAATAAGCGCCACTGAGGATAGTAAACAGCCCCGTCAGAATGGTCAGATAATCGGCCAGTGCAGAACGTGTCGGGGGGGCAGCAGAAACAGGCGGTGTGTTCATGAAGGGAACTCCAGCGCTGGCGACGATCTGCTTCCTTCAAATAGAAAACAAGCAGTGCCGCCAGCGCAGACGAGGATCAGTGACCCAGTGCCAACTGGAAGTGCTCGCACGCGAGGGTTTCATCCCCTTCGGCCAGCATGACTTTACCCATCTCAGCATGCAGCTCAGGCAGGCCTTTGATGGTCAGTCCGGTTTGCAGGTAGTCACGGGCTTTTTCCAGATCGTTCAGGCGCAGTGCCAGACGGCCCAGAGTCAGCAGCAGGTACGGATCGTTAGTGCGTTCTTTCAACTGTTGCTCAGCGAACAGCAGTTGCTTGCTAACATCCTGACCTTTCAGGCGACCGTACTGCTCAACCAGAGACTCGTGCCATACCTGTTTCAGGCCTTCACGCAGTGCCTCTTCGGCCTTCTCTTCCTGCTCGGTTTCCAGCAGACGATCGATATACGCTTGCAGAACTTCCTGATTACCACGCACTTCACGTGACAGGCCGTCAAAGGCAGCACTCAAACCGCTACCGCCATTGTTGTGACGAGCACGCTCGAGCAATTGCAGCGCGACGTTTTTCTCGAGCTTGCGCAGTTCTTCGTCCGGGATCTTGGTCGCTTTACGCAGGGTTGGCAGCAGATCGTTCAGTGCTACCCAGTCTTCCAGATCCTGCAAGGTTTTCACCAGCAGCTTCAGCAGGTAAGCATGACGTGGGTGCTTTTCGCGCAGGTTGAGCAACACGGCCAGCGCCTGCTCATTCTGGTTGCGCGATTGCAGCAGCTGTACCTGAGTGATGCCAACCGCCAGATCGGAGCCTTTGGTGCTCAGGCTGGCTTGCTTCAGCCACTCGTCGGTCGCTTCGCTTTTGTCCTGCTCGTACGCCGCACGGGCAGCCGCCAGATAGTTGATCAGTGGCTGATCAGAGTCTTTTGCGCTGCTGGTCAGGTTACGCTCAGCACGACGCCATTGGCCCTGAGCCAGCGCCAGCAGACCACGGGTCGTCTGACGACGGGCACGCACGCTGCGACGACGCTGACGCCATTCGTTAAAGCGACGGTCGCTACCAAACAGCAGTAACAACGCACGCAACGAAATGTAGATAGCAAACAAGGCGATGGCCGCCAACAACAGGAACATCCACAGGCTGCTTTCAACCGTGTACACATCCCAGCTGAGCATGACGTACCCCGCATCGATGTAGACGAATGCGCCTGCAAAGATAGCAACGCCAGCCGTCAGCAACAGCAGTAATACAATCAGTCTCATGCTTCTTCCTCCGCGCTGGCGGTGTCAGCAGCAGGGCTGGCGGCAGGTGCAACCGTGCCGCCACGACGCTGTTCTTCAACAATCTTTTGCAGCATCAGCAATGAACCTGTTACGTCCGGACGCTCAGGCGCCACTTCCCATGCCTGCAGTTCTGCCAGTGCAGCACGCGCCGCACGAGTGCGCTCATCGGCAATGATCAGGTAGCTGTCCAGCCACTCAGAAACACGAGTCAGACTGTGGGTGTACAGTTCAGTCTGCTCACGCAGCAGGGCCACCTGCGCCTGTTCCAGCATCAGGTGCATGTTCTGTTGCAGGTAGTACTGCTGGTCTGGCGTCAGCGGTGCCGCAATCGGCTCATCACGCTCACGGATACGCACCATACGAGTGACGTTGTCACGGATGTCGTACCACAGGTTCCAGTACCAGGTTTGTTCTTCGAGCGTACGAGGCTCTTCTTCACCGGCCGCTTCTGCGATCAGTTTTTCTGGCATCCAAGGCAGTGCAGTCACTTGCTCTTGCAGAGCTTGCAGACGGAAGATCGCACCTACTCGGTCAACCGCAGGCACCGCGCGCAGGGCCATCAGTTCTCGAGCAATCTGGCCACGCACTTTTTCCATGCGAGGATTGCGGGTTTCAATCAGGACGTTATCCGCTGCCGTCAGCATGCTGATCGCACCTTCCCAATCGCGCTCCAGGTCAAGACGCTGACTGGCCAGACGCAGCAGGTATTCGGCTTCTGCGAGCAACCAGTCCTGACGCTCAGCACCCGGCAATTTACCCAGGCGATCGCTGTTGTGAGCAACTTGCTCAGCCAGTGTCTGTGATACCTGGTTCAGCTTCTCAGCACGCTGCATCAGCTTGGCTTCACGGGCGCTGTTGGCTTCGATTTTCTGCAACGCCGTGTTCAGACGATCGTTCAGAACCGCAGCATCGGCGGTCGCTGTCTGTTGTTGTTGCCAGACCACCCAGCCCGCGTAACCCGCCAGCAGGAACAGGATGATAATCAGCAGCAGGTTCAGCCAGGAGAGTGCATTAGAACTGCCTTTCTCCTTTTTTACCTGCTCTGCTGGGGCGGTATTCTGTTGCTCGTTGCTCACTGTGGATTTCCTTCTGTCATTCAGCCTTTCGGCGTAATCAATTCAGCTTGCGGCCAACCACGCGCGCAAACTGTGCAAAGTATCTTCATTACGTGCACTGGCCGCAACCATCACGTCACTGAAACCAAGCCCTCTGGCGTAAGTAGCTACTCGCTCACTGGGAACGATGACGCCACGGATTCGCTGTGCCAGATCAGCCACCTGACTCAGCGCGATATCTAACGCCTGACCACTGCTCAGAATCAACAGCGGCGACCCGGCCAGTGTGTCGGTCCATTGTGCAGGGCTCCAGTCAATCTGGCGGCGTTCATATAACTCGGCGTAATCAACACGGGCCCCTCGGGCTCGCAGGCCAGCCGCTAAGGTTTCACGACCACCGACACCACGCCAGATCAGTATTTTCTCATCACTGATGTCCTGTAGCGATGGCAGCGCGAGTACCCCCTCACTGTCGAATCGGTCAACCGGTATCTGACAATCCAAGCCAGCCAAACGCAGCACTTCTGCCGTCGTAGGGCCAACACCGTACCAGCGAATTCCAACCGGCGGCTGCGGCCAGTAATCTTCCATCCAGTGCAGACCACACTCGGCGGCATTCTGACTGATGGCGATCACGGCCTGATATTCATCCAACGCCAGCGTACGTTGGCGTACCGCCAATGCCTGTGCGGAGTCGTCGTCGGCAAAGCGCACCAGATCAATCAACGGATGATGGCGAACCTGCGCCTGACCGCCCGGCCAGATCTCGGCAATGGCTTGTAGCAAAGGCCCGGCATGCTCATGCGGGCGGGTCACCACCACGGCCAGGGTCACGGTTTACTTAACCTCGTGGCCGTACACGGCGGCCAGAATGTCTCCGGCCCCCTGTGCCAGCAGTGCTTCAGCGGCTTCAATGCCCAGCGCTTCGGCGTCTTGCGCGGCGCCGCGTATTTCCGTGGTCAGCACTTGGCTGCCATCAACGGCACCCACCAGACCACGTAGCCAAAGTGCTTCATCAGTACGTTCGGCGTAACACGCGATCGGCACCTGACAGCCACCTTGCAGGCGACGGTTCAGGGCGCGTTCCGCCAGCACGCAACTGGCGGTAATCTCATCGTGCAGCGGCTGAATCAACGCCTGTACGTCGGCATCGTCCGAGCGCCATTCAATCCCCAAAGCGCCCTGGCCACCGGCCGGCAGGCTGACGTCTGCGGGAATAAAATCACGGATACGATCGTGCATTTCCATGCGCAGCAGTCCGGCGGCCGCAAGAATAATGGCATCAAATTCGCCAGCATCCAGCTTGCCTAAGCGGGTCTGTACGTTGCCGCGCAGGCTCTTAATCACTAAGTCCGGACGACGTTGCTGCAACTGACACTGGCGGCGCAGGCTGGACGTACCAACTACGGCACCTTGCGGCAAGGCATCAATGCTGTCGTAAGTGTTTGATACAAACGCATCCAACGGATTTTCGCGGGCGCAGATAACGCCCAGCTCTAATCCTTCCGGGAACTCCATCGGCACGTCTTTCATCGAGTGCACAGCGATGTCCGCTCGCCCATCCAGCATGGCCACTTCCAGTTCTTTCACAAACAGGCCTTTGCCACCGATTTTCGCCAGCGGGACATCAAGGATTTTGTCGCCCTGCGTGGTAAAGGTCACCAGCTCTACACTGAGGCCCGG
>JAYYHP010000259.1:0-9219 GCA_036148335.1 Pseudomonadota bacterium | reverse complement strand
GAACAGCTATCCAAACGACCTGGATAACGACGGCATCCCAGACGCCAGTGACAACGACCGCGATGGTGACGGCCTTGATAACGACATCGAAACGGCGCGTGGTACAAATCCAAATGATGCCGACACTGATGGCGACGGCGTGAATGATCCGGATGAAGGTACCACGGACGGTGATGGCGACGGCAAGATTGATGCGGTTGAATCCACCAGCGCCGATGCCGATTCAGATGGTGTTGCCGATCAGTACGATGCGGAGGATACCAATCCAAATAACGACACAGACAACGATGGCATCAATAACCAGTATGAAACCGCCGCGGGAACCGACCCTCGTGATGCCAACGACACACCGACTGACACCGATGGCGACGGTATTCCAGACAGCGTCGATTCGGATCGCGACGGCGACGGCGTCAGCAACACCGACGAAGCAAGCCGTGGCACCGATCCTGACAATACCGACACCGATGGCGACGGTACTGATGACGGTAGCGAAGGCACCACTGACAGTGACGGCGATGGCAAACTCGATGCGGTTGAATCAACGCAAACCGATAACGACAGTGATGGAGTCGCAGACCAATACGACGGCGATGATAACAACCCGAACAACGACAGCGACGGTGATGGTATTGGGAATGCCATGGAAAGCTCGACCGACAGTGATCCGCGCAACCCTAACGACACCCCACCTGACCAGGATGGCGATGGCACCCCAGACAGCCTCGACAGTGACCGTGATGGCGATGGTGTGAGTGATGCAGACGAGATGGCCAACGGTACCAATCGCGCCAACCCAGACACCGACGGTGACAACCTGACCGATCTGGCTGAGGGTACGGTCGACACAGACGGCGACGGTACCATCGATGCTCTGGAGTCCGCCGTGACCGACAGCGACAACGACGGCGTGACCGATCAGTTCGATGCTGACAATAGCAACCCGGACAACGATTCAGACAACGACGGTATCAGTAACGACTTTGAACGCCAGGTCGGCACCGATCCGCTGGACGTCTTAAGTGTGCCGCTGGACCTCGACGGCGATGGTATTCCTGACCTGCTGGATCTGGATCGTGACGGCGACGGTATCAGTAATGATGAAGAAGCCGCCGTGGGCAGTGATCCGGACAATGCCAGTGACACACCGCCAGACCTGGACGGCGATGGTATTCCGGATTCACAGGATGATGACCGTGATGGCGATGGCGTCAGTAACGCCACCGAAGTGACTCAAGGAACGGACCCTGATGTGACTGACACAGACGCCGACGGTCTGGACGACGGTGCGGAACTCGGCAACGACAGCGATAACGACGGCATCATTGATGCCCTGGAGTCAGCCAGTAACGACTCTGACAGTGATGGCGTTGCCGATCAATTCGATAGCGAGGACCTGAACCCGAACAATGACAGCGACGCGGACGGCCTCGGCAATGTCGACGAAACCACAGCGGGCTTTGATCCACTAAACCCCGACAGTGATGGTGATGGTCTGGACGATGGATTAGATGGCGCGCCTCTGGATGCCGCCTCAGATACCGACAACGATGGCCTGAATGACGCACTGGAAGTGCAGCTCGGATCGAATCCTTTGTCGGCCGATACGGATCAGGACGGCATTGCCGACGCGGATGAGCTGGCGTTATCCGATGCCGGTTTTGCACGGGACACAGACAATGACGGCACCCCAGACATCGCCGATAACGATGACGATGGTGACGGCATCGACACTGCCATTGAAAACAGCGATCTCGATAATCTCGATGTCGACCAGGATGGCATTCCTGACTACTTAGATGCCGACCATAGCCTGGCAACCAACGACAGTGACCTCGATAGTCTGAGCGATACCTTCGAGTGCACCGTCACTCCGTGCGAAGACAGCGACGGAAATGGTGTGCCCGATTACATGGACCAGGACAGTGACGGCAACGAAGTACTCGACCGCGACGAACTGCGCCCATGGATGGATACCGACGGAGATACCGTACTGGACTTCCGCGATCCGGATGACGATAACGATGGCGACATCGACCGTAACGAGATTCCAGATCCACTGAACCCAGCATCGGCTGACTTCGACAGTGATGGTATCCCCGATCACCTGGACGTCGACAGCGATAGCAGCGATGGTACCAACGACAGCGATAATGACGGTGTCAGCGATACCCTCGAGCTTGGCGACCGTGATGCACCCTTCGACTCTGATGAGGACGGCATTCCCGACTACAACGACATGGACTCCGACAATGACGGTCTGTCTGATCTGTGGGAGGGCAATGGCGATGACGATGTCGATGGCTTGCCTAACCGGGTCGAAAGCCTGAGTCTCGATGCTGATAGCGACGGTGTGCCCGATCAATTTGACGCGGAGAACCTCGCACCAGGCAATGACTCAGATGGCGATGGTTTTGCCAATGATGAAGAAACTGAGGCAGGCAGCGACCCCATGGATGCCAACAGCACGCCTGACAACGGTGGCGGTTCTACGCCGGGAGGCAACACCGGCGGCGGAGATGGCTCTACACCGGACGGCAACGGTACAACCAACGGTGGCAATAACACTAACGGCAGTGGTGAAGAGAGCGCCTCGTCAGGCGGTGGCGGCTCCACCAGCTTCTGGTTACTCGGCTTGCTGGCCAGCCTGCTGGTCGCTGGCCAGAGAAGAGGCAAGCAGCCATCACGAGTTGGCTGCTAGCCAACTGATACCGGTTCGCATATGAGCCACACCTAACCCGCTCTACACCCACCCCAGCCCCAGACAACGGCCCTTTCACGGGCCGTTGCCTTTTTGTAACCAGCCCTCCGAAAATCGCAGACTCGTCTAGACTCTGAATTATTATTGCTTTTGTGTTGGACCCGCTATGCAATCATCAACAACCCAAGCCTTTTATATTCAGGCCGATGCCTTTTTCTTCAAACTGACTGTAGCCCTGTTTGCCGTGGCCCTACTGTTGGCCAGCTGGCACAACACCTGGATTGAGGCCTTTGTGGTCGGCATTCCGGCGGTGCTGGTACCGTTTCTGGTGAGTCGAGCCTTGCCCGGACATCGACTTTCGCGCATGTCATTTGCTGCGTCACTCATGGTCTTTGCGGCGCTACAGATCCATCAGGGGCATGGCATGATCGAAATGCACTTTGGCATTTTCGCGCTGCTTGCTGGTCTGCTGTACTACCGCGACTACATGACCATCATTGCCGCCGCCGGCACCATTGCCGTCCACCACCTGCTATTTAATTATCTGCAGGAAAGCGGCGTTGGCGTCTGGGTCTTTGAGGTCAATACCGGTATTGAGATCGTGCTGTTGCACGCCACTTTCGTGGTAGTCGAGTCTGCGCTGCTAATTTTCCTGTCACGCAAAAGCTGGGAAGAATTTGTTCAGAGTATTGAACTGGCAGACATTGGCGCGCACCTGCAGAAAAGTGGCGTGATCGATTTATCGTTCCAACTACACAACCCCAACAGCTCATTTGGCCATACCTTCAATCAGTTTTTTGCTTCGGTAAACGAGCTGGTAACCCAGGCGCATGAGCTATCGCACAGCATCAGCAACGTCAGCGGCGACTTCACGCGCACTGCCAGCAGTGTTGAAGAAGGCGCGCGCAAACAAAACGATGAAACCGACCTGATTGCGTCCGCAACGCTGGAGATGACCAGCGCCATGGACGAAATCAATCGTTATTCCGATCAGGCGGCCGAAGCAGCGACACAAGCCAATACGGTTGCGAAAGAAAGCGATCGCGACATCAGCAATGCACGCGCGGGCATCGAACAACTGGAATCGAACATCAAAACCGCCAATAGCGTCATCGAGCACCTGGACTCTGAGAGCAACAATATCGGCTCAGTCCTGTCGGTGATTCAGGGCATTGCAGAACAAACCAATCTGTTGGCACTTAACGCTGCGATTGAGGCGGCGCGAGCGGGCGAACAAGGCCGGGGCTTTGCCGTGGTAGCAGACGAAGTGCGCACGCTAGCGTCGAAAACGCACGAAAGCACCGAAGAAATTCAGCGCATG
Organism: Pseudomonadota bacterium; assembly: GCA_036148335.1. GTDB lineage: Bacteria > Pseudomonadota > Gammaproteobacteria > Pseudomonadales > Oceanobacteraceae > Thalassolituus. The sequence continues at coordinate 5,197 of JAYYHP010000259.1, read as the reverse complement.
ATTGAGCAATTGCAGAAAGGGTCCAGCGAGGCCGTCAGTGCCATGGAAACGTCATTGAGTGGCGTGGTAGAAAGCGTCACTCAGGTAGGGCGCATCGATGAGCAGCTCACGGCCATTAAATCGTCGGTTGAAGCCATGCACACCATGAACCAGCACATCGCCCGTGCGATTAATGAGCAGAACACCGCGATCGGTGAGGTGAATGGCAATCTTGAGTCGATTCGTGGCATCGGTGAGTCTACGCTGACGCACTCGCGTGATACGCTGACGAAATCACAAAGCCTGGCAGATATGTCATTACGGATGAGTGAATTGCTGGCGAAATTCCGCACCGGCGGACAGGATTACTACAACTGAAATTCCAGTTCATAGAGCAGGTAATTAATCATTTCGTCATCCGGTGACGCAAATACCCGAGCCCGCTCAAGTAATTGGCGGGCTTTTTCGTTGTCATCGGCAACCGCATACGCGCGCGCCTGCCGATACAACACGTACGGATTGCGTGGCTCGATACGGCGCGCCTGATCCAGGTACGTCAACGCCATCGCCGGCTTGCCTGCCTGCATCGCCTCGTCGGCTTGTTGAAACAACATCAATACCGCTGGGTGTTCAGAACCATCGCGATATTCGCCGTAATTTGTAGTCACTTCCGGGCTACCCGGTGCCGTTGCGCACCCCGCCAGGCCCGCCATGGACAAGATCAAAACAGCCAGTCTAACCATGATCGAATCTCTTTCCGCAGTCTGTCTGCACCACGTTCACATGCCCGACGCTCTCGCATCTGCCAATGTGAAGGGAATGCATACACTGTAGCAGAGCAGCCATCCTCGAGTAATTCGCCCTGATCGTTCACTGGCAGATAAGTCAGGTAACGCGACGGAGTTAACGGTTCGACACCGCTGCGCTTGAAGGTGTCTCGCCAAATAGGCAGCGCTCCACTGCTGCCCGTGACATTCATCGGACGATTATCGTCATAACCGACCCAAATCACCCCCAGATGACGATTATCAAAGCCTGCAAACCAGGCATCACGCTGATCATCACTGGTGCCGGTTTTACCTGCCAACGGCAGAGGCAGTGATGCCAACCCCTTCGCAGTGCCGCGACTGACGACCCCCTCCAGTCCGGCTCGCAGCCAGGCAATTAATGCCGGATCATAGACTTGCTGTCCGCGAATCGCGTAAGACGACAGCATCTCCCCTTGCCCCGTGGTGACCGCATCAATCGTACGCAGCGGCATAAGAAAACCTTCCGAGGCGATGGTCTGATACAGCTGCGCGACTTCTAAGGGCGTGAGCGACATGGCACCGAGCAAGAGTGACGGATACGCCGGAATCGCGCGCTCAACCCCCAGCCGGTGAAATTCATCAATCACGGCCTCTAAGCCCAGCGTCATTCCGAGACGTGCGGTGGCCTGATTGAGGGAACGCTCCAACGCATCGGCCATGGCCACATTGCCGTGACTTTTACCGTCGTAGTTTTTGGGCATCCAGACACTGCCATCCTGCCCTGTCACCGTCACTGGGCTGTCATCCAGCAGCATTCCCCAGTGATAATTATCCGTACGCAGCGCCGCCAGAAAAACCGCTGGTTTGGCCAACGAGCCAATGGCGCGCTGTGCATTAAGCGCCCGGTTAAAACCGAAATACGTTGCATCGCGCCCGCCTAACAAGGCACGAATTTCACCGCCATCGACGGACGTCAGCACCGCCGCGACCTCCAGTGAGTTATTGCTGTCAGACGACGGTCCTCCCCGCTCCAGACGACTCAGATGCCCTTCCGCGGCACGTTCCACCGAACTCTGTAACCACGGGTCCAGCGTTGTGAATACCCGTAGCCCCTCCGTCTGCAAATCTTGCAGGCGGTAATCCTGCTGCAGCTCGGCTTTTGCTCGCTCCAAAAATGCTGGGAACTCACGCTGACCCGCACGCCGAGGAGAGGCGGTAATCAGGGCATCACTGACGGCACGCAGTCGCTCGGCATCGGAGATGATATTGTGCTTGGCCATCAAGCCAAGAATCAGATCGCGTCGTTCTTTGGCGCGCTCAGGTTGTCGACGCGGGTTGTAAAAAGAGGCGCCTTTTACCAAACCCACTAAGGTCGCAATCTCGGAGGTCTTTAACTCGGCCAGCGGTTTGCCAAAATAGAACCGCGCTGCCAGACCAAAACCGTGAATGCCGCGTCGTCCTGACTGGCCGAGATACACTTCATTAATGTAGGTTTCGAGAATTTCTTCTTTGTCGTAATGCAGCTCCAGTAACAATGACATCAAGGCTTCCTGCGCCTTCCGGGTCAAAGAGCGTTCATTACTGAGAAAGAAATTTTTCACCAATTGCTGAGTTAACGTGGAGCCGCCCTGAACCGTCCGCCCCGCCTTCACGTTGGCCACCAGCGCCCTCGCAATCCCCTGAAACGATAAGCCCCAGTGATCGAAAAAATGCTGATCTTCCGTCACGATTAGTGCCGCGACTAACACAGGAGGGACCTGATCCAGTTTGACTAATTCGCGGTCTTCATTATGCGACGGAAAAATACCGCCAATGTACTGAGGTTCCAGTCGAATTAGCGGCTGCTGACCGCTATCGTCCATCAGGGTTTCAATCCGTTGGTGTTGAAGTCGCACGCGTATTTCACGCACACCTTCGGCACCGTCCCAGTACGGAAAACCCCGACGAATAATGATCCATTCATCGCCTTCACGCGTGAACGTACCGGGACGTGTGGCCTGATTTACTTTGCGGTAATCCGCCCAAACTAATTCAGATTCCAACTGCTCCGGACTGAGCAATAACCCCGGATATAACGCCAGAGGACGGGCATACACTTTTGCCGGCAGCGCCCACTTTTTTCCATCAAATGCGGCACGCACCTGCGAATCGAGATACACCAGATACGCCCCACCCAATATCCCCAGTACCAGAGTGAGGGATACCAGACTGGCCAACCAACGACCTGAGCGGCCCGTGCCTGTGTTTTTCGTAGCGGGCTTTTTCGCAGCCGGTTTTTTCGCAGCCGGTTTTTTCGCAGAGGATTTTTTCTCAGAAGATTTCTTAGCCGGCGCTTTTTTAGCTGCCGTTTGTTTAGTCGACGTTTGCTTAGATGGCGTTTGTTTGGATGACGCTTGTGTAGCGGCATTTTTTTTCGCACTTTGCTTAGCCGCAGATGCCTTTTTCGGCGCCGCCGAACCATTGGCTGTTTTTTTCGAAGGGGCTGATTTTCTTGCCGTTCCTGCCTGTCCCGATGCCTTTGCCTGCCCCGATGTCTTTGCCGTGGCAGTTTTCCCCTTGGTATTGGGTGTTTTGGCTGCCGCCGCTGATTTACCGGATGCCACTGACTTACCGGGTGCCGTGAACTGCCCCGACGCAGAGGCTCGCGCTTTCGGTTGAGACTTGACTTGCGTACCGCGTTTTACGGTCGTTGGCTTGGTACGGGAACTGGCACTCTGTGTCCGGCTTCCCGCCTTATTGGCCGCACGCTTTGTCGTGCCACTGGCAGAACGTGATTGAGCGCGCTTTTTCGATGATGGTTTGTCGGACTTCTCCGGCATTACGTTAAACTCTTATGATCGTCGGGGAGGATTATATCCTGATACTCGGGCTGCATGAGTACGAACCGGATTCCTTGTGATCTGTTGCTCAGTCACCTTGAGGAAATACGAGCATGGGCCAATCACGATGGCCGATGAGATCGTGGCAGAATCTGACCACACGACAATAAATGGGTTCCTGACACAGTGACAAATCTCACGACCTGCTCAGATGTAAAAAACAGAGAGGCGTCACGGCCACTACCCAACGCCAGCTATGCTATTCAACGCTGACCACCAAAGACACAACGATACAGAACGATGACCATGAATGATTCACCCTCCAGCCCAGACGCACATGCAAATCCCCTTACATTGCGGGCGCTTCCTGCGGTTTTAGCGCAACACTGGCAGGAGACTCAACCGCGAATCAGTGATCATGCCCAGCGTCAGGGGTTGGATTGGCCCACGTTCGTTGAGGGCCTGACTGGCATGCAGCAGGAAGCTCTGAGTCAGGTACTGTCACTCAGTGACTATGTCGCCGATGCCTTGCCACGGGATCACGCCTGGTTCGCCACCGTGATTCAGAATGATCGCATTAACCAACCGATCACCGGGAACGACTTTGCACAGTGGCTGAACGACTTAGGTCACGGCGCGACGAAAGAGGAAGAGTGGCATCTGGCACTGCGCAAGTTACGCAGACGCGCCATGGTCCACATCATCTGGCGTGATGCACTGAAACTGGCCAGTACCCTGGAAACCACCCGTGCGTTATCTGAGCTGGCGGACACTTGCGTTAATGCTTCATTGGCATTTCTGAGCCCCTTACTGGAAGCCCGTTACGGCCAACCCATCGGCAAGGAAAACCAAGCACCTCAGTCGCTGCTGGTGATTGGCATGGGCAAGCTCGGTGGCTACGAGCTTAACCTGAGTTCAGACATCGACCTTATTTTTGCCTACCCCGACAGCGGACAAACCAGCGGCCCGAAAGTCATCAGCAATCAGGAGTTTTTCATTAAGCTCGGGCAAAAGCTGATCGCGGCGTTGGATAAGCCGCTACCGGATGGGTTTGTCTTCCGCACGGACATGCGTTTACGCCCCTACGGCGATAGCGGCCCACTGGTCATGAACTTCGATTCTCTTGATGACTATTATCAAGCTCAGGGCCGGGATTGGGAACGTTATGCCATGGTAAAAGCCCGCATAATGACCGGCGAAAGCACGCCAGAAGCTCAAACATTACTCAATATTTTGCGCCCATTTACCTACCGCATGTACCTCGACTTCGGGGCCTTTGAATCACTGCGCTCCATGAAAGCCATGATCCGCTCGGAAGTACGACGACGCGGACTGGATAACAACGTCAAACTCGGCCCCGGCGGCATTCGCGAGATTGAGTTTATTGTGCAGGCCTTCCAGCTGATTCGCGGAGGCCAGGAACCGGAGTTACAGGAACGCTCCCTGATTAAAGTACTGTCGATGCTGGCCGCCGATGGTTACCTGCCTCCCACCGCTGCTGACGAGCTGGCAGAGGCCTACTACTTTTTACGCGACACTGAGCACGCGATACAGGCCATCAAAGACGAACAAACTCAACAGCTGCCCGACGATCCACTGGATCAGGCCCGCGTCGCGCACTCGCTGGGGTGTTCCGATTGGACTGAGTTC
>JAYYHP010000258.1:0-5253 GCA_036148335.1 Pseudomonadota bacterium | reverse complement strand
GGTCTTCGACCTTGCCCACCAGCTGACCACAGGCGGCATCGATGTCATCGCCCCGGGTCGAACGGATGGTCACCACGTAGCCCTGCTCCACCAGATAATCACGGAAACGATACACGCGATTGTTGCTCGGGCGCTTGTAGCCAGAGTTCGGGAACGGGTTAAACGGAATCAGGTTAATCTTGGACGGCGTGTGACGCAGCACTTTGGCCAATTCCTGCGCCTGTTCCAGAGAGTCGTTCACGCCTTCCATCATGGTGTATTCGATGGTGGCCTTACGACGATCTGGCAGCTTACCCAGATAGCGGTTGGTGGCGTCAATCAGCTCACGGATCGGGTATTTTTTGTTGATCGGCACCAGAACGTCACGCAGCTCATCGGTCGGCGCGTGCAGGGAAACCGCGAGGGACACATCAATAACGTCCCCCAGTTTGTCCATCATAGGCACCACGCCCGAGGTGCTCAGGGTAACGCGGCGCTTGGACAGGCCGTAGGCATTGTCATCCATCATTAACTGCATGGCGTCGACGACGTTATCGAAGTTGAGCAGTGGTTCGCCCATGCCCATCATCACCACGTTGGTAATACGACGTTCGCGACGCTCACCCGGCTCATGGAAACTCATGGCCGCGACGTACAACTGACCAATGATCTCAGCCACGGTCAGGTCACGGTTAAATCCTTGCTTGCCCGTGGAGCAGAAGCTGCAATCCAGCGCACAACCGATCTGAGAGCTGACACACAGGGTGCCGCGTTCTTTTTCGGGGATGTAAACCGTTTCAACGGCACTGCCACCTGGCATACGCATCACCCATTTGCGGGTGCCGTCTTTAGAGAAATCTTCGTAAACCACCTCAGGGAGAACAATCTCACAGACATCGGCGAGCTTCGCACGCAATGCCTTGCCCATGTTCGTCATCTTCTCGAAATCCGATTCGCCGTACTGGTGAATCCACTTCAGCATCTGCTGTGCACGGAATTTCTTTTCGCCCAGCTCGAGGAAGAAGGCTTCCATTTTGGCGGGGGACAATCCCAGCAGATTAATTTTTTCAGACGTGTCGGACATCGTAGGTACCTGAGTATGCGGGCCCGGACGGCCCAGCGGGTGAATCAGAAAAGGTCGGGGCCAAGCCCCTGACCTTTTCTACTGCGTCACTTAGCGTGGGCAGATTTCGTCAGCGCCGAAGAAGTACGCGATTTCACGCTCAGCAGACGCTGCAGAGTCAGAACCGTGTACTGCGTTCGCGTCGATGCTTTCAGCGAAGTCAGCACGGATAGTGCCAGCGTCAGCTTCTTTCGGGTTAGTCGCGCCCATCAGTTCGCGGTTTTTAGCAATGGCGTTTTCGCCTTCCAGAACCTGTACAACAACAGGACCAGAAGTCATGAAAGAAACCAGATCACCGAAGAAAGGACGCTCTTTGTGCTCAGCGTAGAAACCGCCTGCTTTCTCGTCGTCCAGTTGAACCATTTTTGCTGCAACGATCTGCAGACCAGCTTTTTCGAAACGAGACAGGATTTCGCCAATCACGTTTTTGCCAACTGCGTCAGGTTTAACGATAGACAGGGTGCGTTCAACAGCCATTTTTATGCTCCAGATTTGTGTCAATGAAGGGGGGTTAAGTTAAAACCCGCGGATTATACGCACCTTTCCATGAAAGTTGTATAACCGCTCAGCGCCCAACCTCCGCTATCGTAACCGCTCAACGATGCGCGTCATTTCGCCAATGGCGAAGTCAATGTCTTCCTCACGGGTGTAACGTCCAACACTCAGGCGCAACCCAGCATGCGCCAGCACATCACTGCGACCAATGGCCTTCAGTACATACGATGGCTCAACACTTGCCGAGGTACAGGCCGAGCCCGATGACACCGCGACTTTTGCCAGACTGGCCAGCAGAATTTCACCGTCCACGCCGCCCACACTGATGTTCAGATGATTGGCCACACGCTGCGTCTCATGGCCGTTCAGTACCACGTCGCCTAACGTCTGAATGCCGGCCCAGAGGCGATCACGCAATGTGCGAATGCGCGTTTCATCGCTTGCTTGATGTTCACTGACCAAACGCGCTGCCTCGCCCATACCGACGAGCTGATGCGTGGGTAACGTGCCAGACCGCATGCCGCGCTCATGACCGCCGCCGTGCATCTGACAAGCCAGACGCACCTCAGGTTCACGTCGAACATACAAAGCCCCCACACCTTTCGGACCATAAAACTTATGCGCCGACAGCGACATCATGTCGACCGGCCAGTCCTTAAGGTTCACTGGCATTTTGCCAATGGCCTGCGCCGCATCAACGTGAAACAACGCAGGATGATCTGCCAGCGATGCCGCAATCGAAGCAATGTCTGTGATGGTACCCAACTCATTATTAACGGCCATCAGGCTGACGAGGCAGGTGTCGTCCCGCAACGCGGCGGCGACTTGATCGGGCTGGATGATGCCGTCGGCGTCCGGCACCAGACGAGTCACCTCAACACCATACACACGCTCGACGTAGGCCACGGTATCCAGCACGGCTTTGTGCTCAATCACGGACGTAATCAGGTGCAATGACTGATCTGCCGCCATTGCCCGCAGGCGCTCAATGTGTCCCTTAATTGCTAAGTTGTTGCTTTCCGTCGCGCCGGAGGTCCAGACGATTTCGCGCGGGTCCGCGCCGAGCAGCGTGGCGACCTGACCACGTGCGGTTTCTACCGCCTGCTCCGCTTGCCAGCCAAACCGGTGGGAACGAGAGGCAGGGTTGGCGAAGTTGCCTTCCAGTGTCAGGCACTTGCCCATCGCCTCAGCCACTTCGGGCGCACAAGGGGTGGTGGCGGCGTAATCGAGGTACAGAGTTTTCATGGACATCAGTCGTTGGTGGTAAGTAGAGCGTCGATACGGTTACTGGCGCGATGAGCGGCATCTTCGTCCTGGCGCTCGGCAATGGTTTGAATCTCTCTGCGCTCAATCAACTGCTGGAGTGAAATCGCACTGAGAAACGCATGAATCTGGTCGCTGAGATCCATCCACAAATGATGGGTGAGGCATTCCTGGCCATCCTGGCAGTCGCCTTTACGCTGGCACCGCGTTGCGTCCATGGATTCATTCACGGCGTCAACGATCTCAGCAACGTTGATATCGGCATCACTGCGACTGAGCTGGTAACCGCCGCCGGGGCCGCGAATACTGGACACCAGACCACCACGGCGCAATTTAGAAAACAATTGCTCCAGATAAGATAAGGAAATGCCCTGACGTCCGGAAATATCGTTCAGACTGACCGGCCCCTGACGCGCATGAATGGCCAGGTCCAGCATGGCGGTCACTGCGTAGCGACCTTTGGTAGTTAAACGCATCGCTCACCTCTAGGAAACGTCAAACATTATGGAGATACCCGACTAAAACAGTCAACTAAGGAAGGAGCAGCGCAGACATCGCCATCCGGGAATTCAAATAGCGGCCTCTGAGCCCACGCTGGTCACGCACTCAGTCGCGTTCGCGCGGGCTTCCCTTACCAACGGCTGGATCACTGGCTTCGCAACTGGCTTGGTCACCGGCCTGATCGTCCGCTTCAGCGACCGCCACGTCAGCGGCGTCCTTGGCAATCGCATCCTTAATGGAATCCAGCCGCTCATGAAGACTGACAAACGTTTCCTCTTCCAGTTCCGGCAAGGCATCGGCGCAGGTGTTGTCGCCAAGGTTACTCAGGGCACGGCACATAGAGTCGATCTTGCGATCCACCGCATGCATATGATCCATGAGGTTGTGGATCGAGCGCGCAATCGGGTCCGGCATGTCGTCGGTCATACCGTAGGCGTCAAAGCCAATTTTGGCGGCCATTTCACGGCGACGATTCTCATCCACGGTGGTGGCCTTGCGCACAATACGTCCCGGAATGCCTACCACAGTGACTGCATCCGGCACGTCTTTGTTCACCACGGCATTGGAGCCAATGCGCGCATCCTGCCCGATGGTAATCGGACCCAGCACTTTCGCACCGGCGCCCACAACCACGCCGTCTTTTAGCGTTGGGTGACGCTTACCTTTGTTCCAACTGGTCCCGCCCAGTGTGACACCATGATAAAGCGTACAGTCGTCGCCGATTTCTGCGGTTTCACCAATCACAACGCCCATGCCGTGGTCGATAAAGAAACGACGGCCAATGGTAGCTCCCGGATGAATCTCAATACCCGTCATCCAACGACTGAAAGTCGAAAGAAAACGCGCCAACCACTTCAGCCCCAGCCGCCACAGCCAATTTGCCAGTCGGTAATGCAGAATGGCGTGCAAGCCCGGATAGGTGGTCAGCACCTCAAACGTCGTGCGCGCGGCTGGGTCTCGTTCGAAAACGCAGGCGATGTCTTCACGCAATTGTTTGAGCATCAGTTATCCTCTTTACTCTTCGAATCAGCCAACCGCTGTATCGCGGCCATCATGCCACGCATGATGTTCACTTCCATTCGATCCGGCGCCGCACGTTGATACAGGCGACGCACTCGTGCCATCAGTTGCTTGGGAGTATCCGGGTCAAGGAAACCGATCTCAACCATTGTTTCCTCCATGTGCTGCAACATTCCGTTCAACTGTTCATGGGTTGCCATCGGGTAATCCCAATCCACGCCCCAGGTCTGCTCAGTTTCTTTGTCCGCCTCGACCATGGCCAAACGCAGTTCGTAGGCCATCACTTGAATGGCCTGCGCGACATTCAGCGACGAGAAGCCCGGGTCGGTTGGAATGTGCACATGCGCATGACACAAGTGCAGTTCCTCATTAGTGAGTCCGCGACTCTCACGGCCAAAGACGATGGCGATCTGATTATCCGCCGCAGCCGCCTGAGCAGCGCGCTCACAACACTGACGGGGCGTCATCAGTGGCCAGGGAATGCTGCGACTGCGCGCACTGGTACCTACCACCAGCCCGCAACCTGCAATGGCGTCTTCCAACGTGGGGTGAATGGTACAGTGATGCAGAATGTCTTCCGCCCGTGATGACCGCTGAATCGCCTCTTCATCGATACTGGCAATGGGATCGACCAGCGCCAGATGGCGCAGGCCCATATTCTTCATCGCCCGCGCAGCAGCACCAATGTTGCCGGAGTGGGTCGTGTTCACCATGACGATGCGCACTGAATCAAGCATGAGTAGAGATTCCTGTGATCGTTTTATTCAGAACATAAGACACCCACGGACAGCCGTGAGCCGTCCGACACTCAGGTGTGGCGCGATTATGTAAAGCCGGCAAGTGTAGCGCAAAACGGGCTTCGCCAACCAGTC
>JAYYHP010000257.1:0-16811 GCA_036148335.1 Pseudomonadota bacterium | reverse complement strand
GTTTGTGCCCCAAGGAAGTAAAAGCAGATCACAGAAACCAACCGAAGACCGAGCAAGGGTTCAGTCCCTCTCAAGACATCACAACGAACGGTTCGGCCAGACCTTGTCCATCATCATCGGATACGTGACGGCCTTAAAGTCCGTGAACTGAATATCGCGCACCACCGAGAAATCGGACCAGAGCTGTTTTGCCCCTTTAAGGCGGGAGGCACCCTTTACCCGATCATGAATGAGCCTTAGCTCATCCTCCGTAGCGGTTCTCGCCGGGCCCGCCTGACCGTATAGACGCACCCCAGGTGTCGCAGTAAACTGACCTGTCACTAAAGCACGTAGCCAGAACCAGCGACCGACATTCACGGCGCAAACACAGACGTTGGGATTACAATCAATGTTGTCGCCCAAGGCAACGGCGTAGTGATCGAAGAAAAAGCCCGTCTGATCGTCACGCAGAAACACAGTGCCGACGGGCGTGATATGAGGCATGCCACCTGGCGATACCGTCGCAATGGTGCAATGCACCGCCGACGCTTGCGCCTGTTCCAGTGTTTTCTTGATATCGGGCCATTGAGTGCGTAGCTGATCGTTGCGTGTGCTGGCCACATGAACAGCATCTTCTTCAAGCGAGACTGGTCGTGCCGCTGACGAGGCTGATAAGGGTAAGGTTGGAGTTTTCTCAGGAGTATCAGGCGAGTTCATCAGGTTGTCCTTAACCGGTGGAGCCACCAGCCTAACAAACCCGCCTACTGGAGTCAGCCGTTGTGCTTGATTTCAAAACACACGTGAATGTTCTGACGGCGCTCAAAGTCTTTCGGAATCGAACGCGCACTCACATCTTTAATGGAGTAATCAGCCAACGCCTCTCGGTCCAGCGCAAACTTCCGCAGGTTGTTCGAGAACACTAAGGTGCCGCCCGGTGCCAAACGCGCCATGGCCAGATGAATCAGCTCAACGTGGTCACGCTGAATATCCAGTACGCCTTCCATACGCTTGGAGTTCGAGAAAGTCGGCGGATCCATGAAGATCAGGTCATACTGGCACTGATCGTCTTTCAGCCACTGCAGGCAGTCCGCCTGCACAAAGGCATGCTGCTCTGGGTCCATGCCGTTAAGAGCAAAGTTGTCCCGGCCCCAGTTCAGGTAGGTGCGCGACATGTCCACACTGGTACACTGCGCCCCCGCGGCTGCCGCATGTACGGAGCCCGTAGCGGTATAACAGAACAGATTCAGAAAACGCTTACCCGCCGCCTGTTTGGCCAGATGCAAACGCGTTGGACGATGGTCGAGGAACAATCCAGTATCCAGATAGTCGCGCAGGTTCACCAGCAACTGCACCTGCCCTTCACGAACCGTCAGCGTACACTTGTCGTCATTCTGCTTTTCGTACTGACGCTTGCCGCTCTGACGCTCCCGACGCTTGAGAACAATCTGCTCAGCTGACACGCCAGTGACTTCCGGAAGGACCGAGAGAATGTCCAGCAAGCGACGCTCGGCAACCTGCGGATCAATGGACTTAGGTGGTACGTACTCCTGCACGTGCAACCAATCCTCGTAGCGGTCGACGGCCACGGCGTATTCCGGAATATCGGCATCGTAGAGACGATAGCAATGTACGTTCTCGCGTTTCGCCCACTTGCCGAGGTTTTTCATGTTCTTTTTCAGGCGATTGGCAAAGGCTTCGACCGGGCCACGAATGGCACTCGGTTGCGGTTGTGCCGAGCGCTCATCCGCTACGCCAAATACCAACAGTTTGGTCTCAATCTGACCGTTCAGAAACTTATACTGCTTGTCCAATGGGCGACGAATGGCTCGAGCCAGATCGGTGTTGCCAGTGAACACCGCCATCTTCCAGTCTGGCAGGCTCATGGTCGCGTCGTGCAGTTCCTGATACAGGGGCGCCAACTGCGGTAGCTCGCTCAAACGCTCACCGTAAGGTGGGTTACTGATGATCAGACCGCCCTGCTTGGTCACGTTTTTCTGGATACGTAGCTCTGAAACACCGCGACAGTCGAGGCGTAGCTTGCCGGTCAATCCAGAACGCTCAAGGTTCTTACGGGCAGAGTTCAGCTGTTCTTCGTCGATATCGGAGCCGTAGATCCGGTTGCTGAGATTATTAATGCCTTGAGTACGACGCTCACGCGCCTCCTCCAGCAAGCCCATCCACAACTTGCGGTCGTGGCCCAACCAACGCTCAAATCCCCATCCCGGACGATTCAACCCCGGGGCAATGTCGGCGGCCATCATGCCTGCTTCGATAATTAGGGTGCCAGAGCCACACATCGGGTCGACTAAGTGCTGTCCATTTTTGGCCATTTCGGGCCAACCGGCACGAATCAGAATGGCAGCAGCAAGGTTTTCTTTCAGTGGCGCCTTGCCTGGCTGCAGACGGTAACCACGACGATGCAGACTGTCACCGGCCAGATTCAGATAGACCTGCAAACGCCCTTTTCGCAGTTGAGCTTCAATGCGGATATCGCCAGATTTGTCCACCGATGGCCGACCACCAGTGGCTTCGCGGAAGGCATCAACCACCGCATCTTTGATTTTCTGAGCACCAAACTGGGTGTTGTTGATGTAGTTGCTGCGACCATGAAAGTCGATACGGAAGGTCGCATCCACCGGGAAAACCGCCGGCCAGTCGACGGCTTTGGCCGCTTCATACATTTGGTCGACATTGTCTACCTGACAATCCTGTAGCGGTAATAACACGCGTCCGGCCAGGCGCGACCAGAGGCATACCCGATACGCCACCGACAATTCACCGGAGAAATACACCCCAAGGTGGGTTTCTTTCTCAACATGCCCGCCTAACTGTCTGATTTCTTCGGCAAGAAGTGCCTCCGTTCCTTTGGCGCAAATGGCTAACCATTGGTTGGCGGAGGGTTGGGCTGAAACGGTCTCTGTGGTCTGGCTCATGGTGCGATCCAAGGTATTAATAGCCTTTAGTTGTTAAAACGCGAGGCTATATAAGAAATCAATCGTTAACTTTCATAAGAGAGTCACGGTACAACTATTCGTGGTCGGCAAATTCTGTGGCCGGCCACCATCATCATGAGCAACCGCGAGGAAGCAACATTATGAAGAAACAGAAACGCGATATGCAGGAACGGGCATTTTCACGAGGCTACCGTGCCGGGGTCGAGCGCCGCTCTAAAGACCTAGCACCCGCCGGGCCCACCCGCGAACATTGGATGGCCGGATGGCGATCCGGACGAGCTGACAATTGGGATGGTTATACCGGCGTTTCTGGTATTCATCGAATGGCGATGTAACGCACCACACGAATTCTCCACTCCTGACGGCCTTGCCGCCAGACTCTGCCCACCCTTCTGGTGGGCCACGCCCGGTCATTGACCGGGCTTTTTATTAGCCTTTCGCAATCGCTCGTACGCTTTCTGCAATTAACTCTGGGCCACGATAAATAAAGCCAGAGTACACCTGCACCAATGAGGCACCGGCTTCCATCTTTTCAACGGCGTCTTCCCCTTCGAGAATGCCGCCCACGCCAATGATCGGCAGGCGACCATTCAAGGCATCCGCCAGACGCTCAATCGTCTGCGTCGATAGCTCAGTCACTGGCGCCCCCGACAAACCACCCGCCTCGTCGCCGTGCTCGGCGCCTTCAACGCCCTCACGGGACAGTGTGGTGTTAGTCGCAATCACGCCATCAATGTCACAGTCCACCAGCGTTTCCGCCACCATACGGACTTCGTTATCGTCCATGTCTGGGGCAATTTTCACAAACACGGGCTTGTAGCCGTGTTCTTTGGCCAGCTCAGCCTGACGGTCTTTCAACGGCTGCAGCAGCTCACGCAACGCATCACCATACTGCAACGTACGCAGGCCCGGTGTGTTCGGCGACGAAATATTCACTGTGATGTAAGTCGCGTATTTGTACACTTTCTCGAGGCAGATCAGATAATCCGAAGTGGCGTCTTCCACCGCGGTATCGAAATTCTTACCAATATTGATACCCAGCACGCCTTTAAACTTGGCTTTTTTAACCTGCTCAACAAGATGATCCACACCTTTGTTGTTAAAGCCCATGCGGTTAATGATGGCGCGTTGCTCAGGTAAGCGGAACAGACGAGGCTTAGGGTTACCCGGTTGTGGACGCGGCGTGACTGTACCGATTTCGATAAAACCAAAGCCCAGACGAGCAAAGGCATCGATGTAATCGCCGTTTTTATCAAGACCCGCCGCCAGACCGACCGGATTCGGGAAGGTAATGCCCGCCACAGTGACCGGCGCATCCGGCACCTTAGGCGACAGCATGCCCAGAACACCAAAGCGCTCCGCTTTGCCCAGCAGGTTCAGACCCAGTTCGTGCGAGGTTTCTCCATCCATCGTAAACAGAAACTGACGGGCGAGACGATACCAACTCATAGAAACCTCGGGTGTAATGTGAATTCGCGCGCATTATAGGGGTTAACACGGCGACTGTAGATGGCTGACGGTGAAAAAGTCAGCCTCAGCGCGAGAAAACGCCAGAAAACAGTAGAAAATGCCTCAAAGCATGAGGTTATGAAAAAATTCGGTACCTTCAGAGCCCGCATAAGCCGATGGGCCAAATGAATAGGCTTTAGGCCAGACGCTCGATCCGCTCGAATTTTCCGTCGTCGTTAAACACAATGGCAAAGCGCCCCTGCACCCCATCGTGAGTCACCGCATGTTGCAGCACGTTGGCCGGAAAACGAACATTGCGCCCATCGACCGACGTGGCCAGCACAGTACGCGCACTGCCGCGGTAGTAACGCAGATACTCGTCCGCCGAGATATTCAGGTCCAATACAATGCGCTGACTCATGCATACTGCCTTAGGTGATGTTGTGCCCCGACTAGTGTACTGATGAGTGCTCCGAATACTACGCCGATTACAGGTACTGGTGGCCGGTTAATGAGCATGATCGCCACTGAGTGAGCGCAAGTGGTCATGTTGATTATTGTTCCTTCACACTCGAAGACGTGCGCTGGCGTGTTCGCCACGTCTCTAAATCCTGCCGCACAGTACGCACCCAATCAACACGAGCGTCGCTGGTTTCTTCTGGCGCCATCTGCAGCAAGATCATCTCTGGCTGCAGATACTCGGGCATCACGCCCAATCCATGCTGGTTAAACAAGCGCGGCGCAAACTCACCGTAGCGACGCCACGGTAACTGCTGTGGTTGACAATGAGGGGCATGATTCAGCACCTCAGCAAGCAGATCCTCGTGACGGAACAGCGAGCAATTCACCGATTCATCCCATGCCGGATCGACATATTCCGCCCAGTCAAACGCCTCCTGAATCACCCAGCGCTCATCGTCACAAGCGATGTAGGGGCTCGTTGCTTTACCAGTCATAGGATCGGGCGCATCGCCCAAGACACGACTCCAGAAACGCAGCCCCTGAAAGTTGGCAACCAGATCGGCAAAGGAATACACGCCGGTGGTTTGGGCGCCAAAGTAGACCGATTCTGTCCATTCACCGAATAAAAAGGCGTGCTTCAGTGGCCGGGTCATGCCCGCGGTTTCTATGTAGTAGCGATAGCCTTCCGTAAAAAAGTGACCAAACTTGTCCGTGCCCAGCTCCACATTGCCTAAGCGCACTACCGCCGCCACGCGTTCTGACAGCACCAAGGACGGCGAGTCGACCCAATTAAACTCGCGATAGACAGACTCTTCAAAGGGTACTTGATAGCGGTCCACTGCGTCGGCGGTTTCTGCAAAGGATTCCACCTGGCCGATCAACGGCCGCGCCAGTGATTCCTGTAATTTCTGAAACAGACGCTTTGGCGAACAGGCCTTCCACGGACGTGGCTGAAGCTTTTTCGGGCGCAGGTGCATAGGCTTACGATTGGCCCGCTCCACTGCCTTGCGGATTCGACGCTCAACTTCAGCGTTGAGTGCATCACGGCTATCGCTAAGAACAATCGACTCATCGCGGCTGAACTGGTCAACTTCAGCGGCCTCTGAGCCCACAGCAAACAAGATAGACACCAGCAGGAGACAGCACAGCATCGACGCCATCATCGACTGCGTGTACGCCGAACGATGACGCACGCCATCGGTGTCGACCGAGCACCCAAGCATACCGCCCTACTCCAAAAACAAAACAGGCGGTGTTGTACACCGCCTGTTGGTCTGCATCAAGTTTGGGCGATGCGTTAGTGTTTGAGGCTGGCCTGGGCCAGATCCAGCAACTCACGTAATGCCACGGCAATCATCGGGAAGGTGACCTGCTCGGTGCTCTTCAGCTCATCCAGCATAGTGTTCCAACGGTCTACCAGAATCGCTTGAGCGCCCTCCCAGGAGCCAATGGCAGACGCCAGGTCTTTGTCGTCGGAATAGACATCCAACACCCCAACCGTCAGCGACTGCTGCTGCCAATCCAGATCGTCGCGGAAGCTCTCCCGCGCCATGGCCTCCCAGTGGTTGCTGGCCGGCAAGGCGTTCAGTTGCTCAAGGAACCAGTTCAGTGACAGGTGATCGCCCACACCGAAGTAGACCTCAGTCACTTTCTCGACCTCACATTTCGACTGCGATGCCGCCTCAATAATGCCCAATGCAGAGTACAGTTCTCCAGCGCCGGACGTGAGCGCCGACAAGGTCTCGGGCACGCCTTTATCAATGCGGGCCTGATATTCACTCTGCCAACGTGTCAGCGCACTGCCCTTCAGGGTATTGCCGAGATTACGGCCAATCTGCTCGACAGAGTGACGGAAGCTGTTTACTTCGTGCTCGATGTCGACATTGCCGCGACGATTACGTAAGAACCAACGCGCCGCACGACGTACCAACCGCATCAGGTCGGCCATCATGGATTCCTGCGTGGCCGTATCGACCTCATAATCCAGGGCACTGATGTCTGACCAGAGTTGATCAAGCGCGAACGTATCGCGCGCAATCACATAAGCTCGGGCGATGTCCGTCACAGACGCACCGGTCGAGTCTTTCAGGCGATTCACAAAGGTAATGCCCATGTAATTCACCATGTCATTCGCCAGTTGGGTCGCGATGATTTCACGACGCAGACGATGACGCATCAGAGGCTCACCAAAACGTTCCACTAATTCCACTGGGAAAGCCGTCTCGGCAATTTCGGCAATGTACGGGTCGTCGGTAATTTCCGGAACGTTTAAGCGCTCTTTCAGATCCGCTTTCGTATAAGAAATTAATACCGCCAACTCTGGACGAGTCAGACCGGCATTGTCATTACGACGCTCCTGCAAAGTCTCTTCATCGGGCAGGAACTCCAGCGCACGATTCAGTTTGCCCTGCTGCTCGTAATCCTTCATCAGGCGGGCGTACTCTTCGAGACGCGCACGACAATCACGATACGCCAGCGCAATGGCTTGTGTCTGGCGATAATTATTCATCAGCACTAAGCCCGCGACTGCATCAGTTTGTGCCATAAAGGTTTCGTTGCGCTGCTTCTGCGTCAGATCGCCATTGTCCATGACATCGTTCAACATGATCTTAATGTTGACCTCATGGTCCGAACAATCCACGCCGCCGGCGTTGTCGATAAAGTCGGTGTAAGAGGCGCCGCCATTCAGCCCGAATTCAATACGGCCCAATTGCGTAACACCCAGGTTGCCGCCCTCGCCAATTACTTTCGCACGAACCTCACCACCATTGATACGCAACACGTCATTCGCTTTGTCGCCGACGTCCGAATCCAGCTCGGAAGCCGCCTTAATATAGGTACCGATACCGCCGTTCCAGATGAGATCGACTTCCGCTTTCAAAGCGGCGCGGATTAATTCATTCGGTGCGAGTTTGTCTTCAGTAATGCCGAAACGCGCTTTCATTTCTGGCGAAATATCAATGCTCTTCGCCGCGCGGGAGAAAATACCGCCGCCCTTCGACATCAGGGATTTATCGTAGTCTTCCCAAGAGGAGCGCGGCAGCTCAAACAAGCGCTTGCGCTCTTTGTAGCTGCTGGCGGAGTCCGGATTCGGATCGATAAAAATGTGCATGTGGTTAAACGCTGCCACTAGCTGAATATGTTCAGAGAGCAGCATGCCGTTACCAAACACATCACCGGCCATGTCGCCGACACCCACCACGGTAAAATCTTCTTTCTGGACGTTCAGGCCGCGCTCACGGAAGTGGCGCTGCACCGACACCCAGGCACCGCGTGCGGTAATGCCCATCTTCTTATGGTCGTATCCCACCGAGCCACCGGAGGCGAAACCATCACCCATCCAGAAGCCGCGATTAACGGCAATCTCGTTGGCAATGTCAGAGAAGGTTGCCGTACCTTTATCGGCCGCCACCACCAGATACGGATCAGGCGCGTCATGACGAACCACGCTTTCTGGCGGAATAATTTCACCTTCAATCAGATTGTCCGTCACGTCCAGCAAGGCACTGATAAAGGTTTGATAACAGGCAACACCTTCGGCAATAAAGGCATCGCGACCACCTTCTTGAGGCGGACACTTAGCAACGAATCCACCTTTCGCTCCCACTGGAACAATGACGGCATTTTTTACTTGCTGGGCTTTTACCAGGCCCAGTACTTCCGTACGGAAGTCATCCACCCGATCTGACCAGCGCAGGCCACCACGGGCTACTTTCCCGCCACGTAAATGCACACCTTCAATGCGTGGTGAATACACGAAGATTTCAAACATAGGACGCGGCAGAGGCATGTCGGAAATCGCTGCCGGGCTTAATTTAAAGGACAGATAGCTTTTGTCTTTTCCATCCGCATCAAGCTGGAAGTAGTTGGTACGCAAGGTCGCTTTCATTAACTCGATGTAGCGCCGAATGGTACGGTCTTCATTGAGCTGTTCGACCTGGTCCAGATCCTCCAGCAGCGCCTGTTCGCATTCATCAAAAGCTGCAGCTCGCGCTTTCTCGTCACTGTGCGACAAGCCAAAGCGATGGTGAAACAACTTAACCAATTGCGCACTGACCGGAATATAACGGCACAGGGTGTCGGCAATATAAGTTTCAGAAATACCGAAGCGAATTTGCTTCATGTAACGTGCGTAGGCACGCAACAAGGCAATGTCTTTCCAACCCAGCTCACCACCGAGTACCAAGCGGTTGAACGAATCGTTTTCCGCATTGCCTGCCCAGATGGCGGTAAAGGCCTCCTGGAATAATTGTTTCACGCCGGCAATGTCGATTTTATCGGACAAGGTGTAACGCAATGAGAAGTTGTGAATCCAGATGACTTTGCCGTCATCGCACACCACTTCGTAGGGATGCTCGCCCATCACGCGCAGGCCGAAGTTTTCCAGTACCGGGATCACGTCAGACAGCGGCAGAATATTATCGGGATTAAATAACTTAAAGCGCAGCTGGTTATCCTGCTCTTCCAGTTCGCGGTAGAACGACATGGCTAACTCACCGCTGTCGCCACTGCGCAGGGCTTCCATATGCTGGATGTCAGCCACCGCAGTCCGCGCAGAAAAGTCTTCTCGGTACCCTGCAGGGAACGCATTACGATAACGGTGATACTGGACGTTGCCGCGCTCTTCACCGACCTGTTCGATTAAGGCGCCATGCAGGTCGTCGGTCCAGGAACGCACGACCTGGCGAATCTTACTGGCCACCACCTGATGGTCGTAATCCGCATCGTGTTCTGGGTTCAGTCGCACAATAAAATGGGTGCGGGCCAACACTGACTCCGAGAAATAGGTATTAAATTCGATGTCCAGCGGCTCGAATTCCAGACGCAACACGTCTTCCATTTTCTGGCGAAGTTCGGTGTTGTACACATCCCGTGGCGTATACGCGATGCACGATAAAAATTTGCCGTACGCATCTTTGCGCAGGTACACGCGGGTCTGACGGCGTTCCTGAATACTGACCACATCCATGGCCGTACGCGCCAGTTCCGCCGCGTTCGACTGGAACAATTCATCACGCGGATAAACCTCAAGAATACGATCCAGTTCTTTGGCGCTGTGATTGCCTTTATCAAAACCGCTGCGCGCACGAACGTCTTGTAACTTGCGTCGGATGATCGGAATATTATTGGGCGTTTCGATGTATACAATGGAGGTAAATAACCCCATAAAGCGCATACCGCCGGTCACACGGCCGTCTTTATCGAAGCGCTTCACCACCACGTAATCCGGGTACGCCGGACGATGGATGCGCGAGCGGTTGCCCGACTTCATAAAGTTGACCATTTCTGGGCCGGTAATAAAGGTCTGGATCTCGGATTCAAGATCCTGCAACTTCACTTTGCTCTGGCCGGTATCCATGCTTTTGAAGATACCGAGATCCTGAGCCGGGTCGCGCACCACCCAGGTGTCTTTACCCTTGGTCTCAACACTAAACTCGTCGTACGCCAAAAACGTAAAGTGATTATCGGCAAGCCAGCTGACAAACTCCGCGGCCTCTTTGCAGTCATCACCGCGTTCGCCCTTATCAGCCTTGCACTGACTGGCCAGTTCTTTGGCAGCGCCTTTGGCTTTGTCCAGCATGGTTGGAAAATCAACCACACAGCTCTGCACTTCTTTCAGAATGTCCACCAGTTCCGTGCACAGAGACTGCATCAACGCATCGTCAGAGTGATGGTCCACTTCGATGTAGATAATCGCCTCGGCAGTTTTGCCTTTGCCCGGCTTACTCCAGTCACTGCTGGTTTTCAGGCCACCGTCTTTCTCGCGGCTGGCATGAAGCACACAGTAATGAATGGCGTGCAGTGACATCTGGCGCGCATTGAGTTGCATGCGCACCGAGTCGACCAGAAACGGCATGTCTTCAAAGACAATCTCAATCACCGTATGCAGCGACTGCCAGCCATGGCTCTCATGATCCGGGTTAAATACCCGCACCTTAGGTTCATTGAGCTGACGCTGCTGAATGAACTGCCAGCAGGACAATGTCGCACCGTAGAGGTCATCGACCGAGCGTGCCAGAATCTCATCGGCCGGCGCCGCTGAGTAATAAATGTTGGAAAATTTTACTAATTGCGCGGCCTGAGACGCGTCATTACGTTCTTGAATCAGGGTCTCTAATGGTGTCAGCATCGTCGTGCCTCTCTGGACATATCTTTATTCAGCTTAGCCCATTCGTCAGGTTTGCCAGTCTGATCCAGATCAGGGCTTGTGTTTTCGCGAAACCCCGACTTGTTTACGCTCCTTTACGCTGGCTGCGAAAACTTTGAGTTCAGGCTTGAATCAGACGTTGACCGGCCACGGCGAACCTCTAAAATCCCTTATAAAACAATCCCTTCAGGATAGGACGCACATGACCCTACAAAACGGATTCCAACAGCTCCGTGACGGCTTACAGAAAAGCATCATCGGCCAACCAAAACTGGTCGAACGGTTATTGTTAACCTTGCTTGCCGATGGACATTTGCTGGTTGAAGGGGCCCCCGGACTGGCCAAGACCAAAGCCATCAATGCTCTTGCCGAACGTATGGAAGGTGAGTTCAAGCGAGTTCAGTTCACCCCCGATCTGCTGCCCGGTGACATTACCGGCACCGACATTTACCGCCCACAAACGCAAAGTTTTGATTTTCAGGCAGGGCCGATCTTCCATAACCTGATTCTTGCGGATGAAATCAACCGCGCGCCGGCGAAGGTGCAAAGCGCCCTGCTGGAAGCAATGGCGGAACGTCAGGTCACGGTGGGCGGCACTACCCGCCCACTGCCCGATGTTTTCATGGTGATGGCAACGCAAAACCCGATTGAGCAGGAAGGCACCTACCCCTTACCGGAAGCGCAACTCGACCGCTTTCTGATACATGTCAAAATTGACTACCCAAGTGCCGATGCTGAACAAGCCATCCTGCGCCTTGCCCGCGGCGAAGCAACGCAAGCACAAAGCTACAGTGGTCCGAAACTGGGCGACAAACACATTCTGGCGGCGCGCCAACAAGTGCTGGAACTGCACATGAGCGACGCCGTTGAGCAATATCTGGTACAGCTGATCATCGCCACGCGAGAACCGCAGCGTTACAGCGATGACCTGGCCCGTTGGGTTGAGTTTGGCGCCAGCCCTCGTGGCACCATTGCACTGGATCGTTGTGCCCGCGCACATGCCTGGCTCGCCGGACGCGATTTCGTCAGCCCGGATGACGTTCGTGCCGTCGCTCACGATGTATTGCGTCATCGCATTCTGCTGAGCTTTGAAGCCGAAGCCAGTGGCCTCAGCAGCGATGCCGTCATCGACCAGTTACTGGCTCAGGTACCCGTTGCCTGATGCCGTTTCAGGAATTCAGCCAAGGAACTGAGATCCGCGCCGAGCGTCTGGCCGGATTACGCGTACTCGCCAATCTGATGCCGTTGCACCGTCAGCGACGCATCCTGAACGATCAGGCCGGAGCCCATACCTCACGTCTGCGAGGCCGTGGCATCGACTTTTCTGAGGTCCGCGAATACCAACCCGGCGACGACATCCGTAGCATGGACTGGCGCGTGACCGCGCGCACCGGTGATGCCCACATCAAAGTGTTTCGTGAAGAACGCGAACGCCCCGTAATAGTTGCCTGTGATCTACGCGCCAGCATGAACTTTGGCACCCGTCGGGCGTTAAAACGCGTGGTCGCAGCGGACCTCGCCGCTCTGATTGCCTGGTCCGCGGCTGCCCACGGTGATCGCGTCGGTGGACTGGTCTTCAACGATGAGATTGAACGCGATCTGCGTCCACACACTGGGCGCAAAACCCTGATGGCCTTCCTGCATCAACTCGCTTCCGTGCCGGTATCCGCGCACCAGCCTGGCCGTGAACGTATGCAACAGGTATGTCGCCATCTGGCACGCATCGCCCGCCCCGGTAGCGCCGTGTATCTGATCAGTGATTTTCAGGGCTTTGACCGGGACTGCGAGCAAATCCTGCTGGCCGTCGCACGCCATTGCGATCTGATTATGGTGCACATCAGTGATCCCTTTGAGTCACAACCACCGGTCGGCGAATTTGCCGTCACCAATGGCCAGCAGACTCAGCCCTGGCGCTTAACCCCGTCGGCGGCCCAAGCAAGACAGCACGCCTTCCAACAGCAACTCGACGCCCTGCACCAGCATTGCCGCCATTTGCGCGCGTCATTGGTGCCTGTGTCGACCGCTTACGATCCGTTAGATCAGATGCGACAAGGGCTCGGCCTGAATGACAGAGCCGCCACCCCAAAAAGCAGCTCAGGATCAGGAGCTCAAGCATGAACCTGCCCAACGACATCATACTGCCGCCGGATATCGGATGGTGGCCACTGGCGTGGGGGTGGTGGGTTGTATTGGGTGTCATCCTTGCCCTGATCGCCCTGCTGGTCTGGTGGCTGCCGCGCGCTCTGAAACAACGGGCCATCATGAACGCGACCACAAACTTGCTGGAACACGCTGGCCAAGCCGCGACTTCAGAACAACAGTGCCAGCGCTTCAACCAGGCGATCAAACGCTATCTCGCCGCCAAGGGCGCAGACCAGCGCATACTCGCCCTGTCTGGCAGCGATTGGGTGGATTTATTGAACAAGATACACGCACTCAGTGACGCGACGAGAGACGCACTGGCAGAAGGCAGCTATCGTCCACTGAACATAGACGCGACCGCGACTCAACAAGAACTGACACGCTGGCTGAAACACGCCTCTGAAGCTCGGGTACAGGAGGTCTGTCATGCTTGAGTTTTCGTGGGTCTGGGCGTTTCTGTTGTTACCTCTGCCGCTGTTAGCGCGCGTCGGCCTCCCCGCCAGCGAGCAACGACAGGCGGCTCTGAAAGTCGCCGATCTCAACCACTTTGTTGGCGACTCGCCACACAGCAGCACCGCACCTGCTTCGCCTCTGCGCTGGGTACTGCCGTTGCTCATCTGGTGCAGCTTAGTCACCGCCCTGGCTCGCCCGATCTGGGTCGGCGAACCGGTACGCTTACCTGCCGAGGGGCGTGACCTGATGCTGGCGGTCGACATTTCCGGCAGTATGGATACCGCCGACATGGTCCTGAACGACAAAAACGTAAACCGCCTGACGGTGGTAAAAAAGGTGGTGGATGAATTTATCAGTGCCCGCGACGGTGACCGCATTGGCCTGATTCTGTTTGGTTCCAATGCCTACCTGCAATCGCCACTGACCTTTGATCGCGAGACCGTACGAACCTTTATGCAGGAATCGGCTCTGGGGTTGGCAGGCAAAATGACGGCCATCGGCGATGCCGTTGCCCTTGGCGTCAAACGCATGCGTGATAATCCCGCCGGAAATCAGGTCATTGTGTTACTGACCGACGGCGCCAATACCGCAGGCAATATTGAACCTCTGCGTGCTGCGGATCTGGCCGCCGAGCTGGGCGTGAAGGTCTACAGCATCGGGCTAGGTGCCGACAGTATGAAAGTGCCGAGCTTCTTCGGCAGCCGGACCGTTAACCCCTCCAGCGATCTTGACGAAGCGACCTTACAAACGTTGGCCGAACGTACCGGTGGGCGCTTTTTCCGCGCGCGCAACACCGAAGAACTGAATCAGATTTACGACCTGATCGATGAGCTGGAACCCACCGAGCGCGATAAAAAAGTATACCGCCCGGAACGTGACGTATTTTTCTGGCCGCTGGCATTCGCACTGTGTCTGAGCGCCTTGCTACTCGTTGCGCTGCGCTGGCCAGGACTGTTCGAGAAAATACTCCAGCCGCTGCAAAAAGCCATGCCCCAGCGGAGTGATGAATCATGACCGAGTTTATTCATCAATTTCATTTTTTACGCCCCGGCTGGTTACTGGCTTTGTTGCCGATTCTGTTAATGACCGGCTGGATGGTGCGACGCACCCTAACGCAAAGTCGCTGGAGTGATCATATTGACCCGCACTTGCAGGGCTACATGCTCGACAGTCAGCCGGGGCAAGCGAGCCAGTTGCTGAATGGTCTGGTCACTGCCTCACTGATGATTGCCGTCATTGCCCTCGCCGGGCCGACCTGGGAACGCAAGCCCGTGCCTGTCATTGCCAATCCCAATGCACTGGTGCTGCTGATGGATATGTCGCTGTCGATGAAAGCGCAGGACATGGCTCCCGACCGAGCCGTACGTGCGATTCGCAAAGCGACCGACATCGTCCGCGGGCGAGAAGATGGCGTCACCGCGGTCATTGCCTACGCTGGCGACGCTCATACGGTGGTGCCCTTTACCGACGACCAAGCCACCATCGAACACCTGATCAGTTCATTAAGCCCGGAAATCATGCCCAAGCCCGGCAGTCGCCCTGACCGAGCAGTCAGCAAAGCCGCCACGCTGATGCAGGATGCGGGCATCAATCAGGCTGATTTTTTAATGATTACCGATGGCATTCGCCAACAGGACATCGCCCGTATCACCACCGCCCTGCCCGCCAGTACCTGCGTGCATAGCATTGCCGTTGGCACGCCAGAGGGCGCACCTATTCCGCTGGGGGATCAAGGCTTTATCAAAGACGCCAGCGGCACCATCGTACTGCCGAAACTGGATACTCAACCCTTGCAGGCACTGGCGGACAATACCGGCTGCCGCTGGCAACCTATCCGTTATGACGATCGTGACTGGCAAACGTTGCTGAATACCGCCCCCGACCTGACCGCTGATTACAATAGCGGCCAAGAGAATCAAGATGAACGCACATTGGAAATCTGGGCCGACGCTGGCATCTGGCTAACCTGGCTGCTGATTCCGGTCAGCCTGTTGATGTTCCGTCGCGGCACCCTGTTTATTTTGTGCCTCGGCATTGGCATCAGCTTACCGGCGCCTGCCAGCCCCTGGCAGACCGGCGATCAGGAAGGCGCACAATGGTTTGCGCAAGATCCCGCCAAAGCCGCCACCTTGTTTAACAATCCACAATGGCAAGGCAGTGCTCACTACCGCAATGGCAACTACGAGGCGGCGGCACAAGCCTTTGCGCAGGACGATTCCCCCACAGCCCATTACAACCGAGGGAATGCCTTGGCCATGCAAGGCGAGCTGGAGCAAGCCATTGCGGCTTACGAGGCCGCGTTGTCGCAACAACCTGACTTTCCAGAGGCGCAAGAAAACCTCGATGCTTTAAAAGCGATGCAAGAGCAGCAATCCCAGCAGGATTCATCGGATGGCTCAAATAGCTCTGAAAACTCCGATAACTCTGAAAACTCCGATAACTCTGAAAACTCTGAAAACTCTGAAAACTCCGATAACTCTGAAAGCTCCGATCAGTCCGAGGGCTCTGAGCAATCTGACGGCTCTGAGGATAATGCTGAGCAATCCGGCAATTCGGGGGAGTCTGGTGAGTCTCAGCCTAATGACTCAAACAGCAGCTCAGACAGCGGCTCGAACAGCAGCTCAAACAACACCCAGAACAGCTCCGGACATGACAGTGGCAGCCCCGACAGTCCATCTCAGTCGGACAGCGACGCATCTCAATCAAACGACGATCAACGCCGCTCAGACGATGAATACGCCGAGCAAATGGCGCAACAACAGTCTTCCAACGCTCAACAATCTGAGTCACAACGCGCGGCACAAGACAGTTCAAAAGAAAGCAGTGATGAAGGCAGCGATGGCAACAGCCAGTCCATCACCGCGCAGCAGGAATCAACAGAATCGAGCGAGCCTGATTCGGACAAGCAATCTATACCTCCACAAACGCCTCCTCAAATGCCTCAGAAAGACGCTGGCAATGACTGGCCCGCGAACATGAGCCGCGAACAGCAAGCGGTGATGGAGGGCTTGATGAACGAAGTCGACGATAATCCCGGGCTTCTGATGCAACGCAAATTTTTATTGCAATACCGTCGAAGTGCGGACCAGACCGAAGAGGATGTCTTATGGTAATGCGCCTGTGTTTAATTCTGTTGGCATGGTTGCCACTCAGTGCCATGGCCGCTCAATTGATTGCCAGTGTCGACCGCAAAGAAATTGGTCGCTCAGATACCGTCAGTCTGC
>JAYYHP010000256.1:0-5816 GCA_036148335.1 Pseudomonadota bacterium | reverse complement strand
TCGTTCCATTAAACCAATCAGCGTTTCGGCGACATCACCGGCAATACGTGAAAAGCCCGGCTCTGGCTCACCCTGCCCGACGTTCGTGCCATTCGGGTTCGCAGGGGTTGGTGCCGGTGCGGTTAATGGTGCGGTTGATGATTTGAGTGTCTGGGCCTGGTCGGCCTGATGCTCTGTGCTGTTGAGTGCTGGCTCATCGGTTGGCTTAGACTGAACCGTGGTCGGTGAGTCAGCCTGAACGTCAGCATTAGCGTCACTGCGCTTGAACAGCTTCTGTAGCCAACTCGGGCCGTCACCACCTTGTCCATAATCGGCCAGTGTACTCAGCACGTCAGACCAGCCTTGCAGCTGGCTGGCATACCCTTGCCAGTGGCCCAGTGCTTTCGGTGCGTCTTTACGTAGCTGTTTGATCTGGCTGATGAGTTCCTTGGGCAGGTCACATTTCAGCAAGGCATCGGCGGCCGCGACCAGTTGCTTGGCCAGCCCTTCGCTGTTGTGCTCGAACTGCTTCTCGTACAAGCGAATGGCGCTTTCCAGATCACTGACTTTGCTGGTGAAGCCCAGCGTTGAGCTGCGCATGCCCTCGCGCACGTCATGTAGCTTTTCATCCAGCGGGGCGGAGTTGCCCTCAGCCAATAATGAGACCATCACCAACGCGCGGCGCAACTGCTCATTGCGATCACCAATCTGCTGGCGCATCTGCTCGTGTTTTTCGTTCAGCGCCAGATATTTATCGCGCCATTGTTGTTCAGGAGTGGCTTGTTTACTGGCTGCCATTGAAAATCCTGCAGAGGTCTGTGGTCCGTGTCCTCTGAGTATAGGAAAGAATCCACACGCTGCTCTGTGGGTTTTTGTCAGGTCAGGCCAATTTCTGCGGCGACGGGTAAGTGATCGGACAAGGGGTGGTCAATCACTGCGATGCGGTGCAAAGGAATGCAATCGCTGATCAGAATATGGTCAATGCCGCGACGGGGTTGCCAGCTTGGGTAAGTGGGCATGTCGTCGGCAATGGGGTGCAGGCCCAGGTGCTTGAGTGGACTTTGGTTGAGCAACCATTCGCCCTCTTGATTGAGGTCGCCCATGATGACGACCCGGCGCGCATCGGCGAGGGTATCGACCAGATAACGGATCTGCGCAAACTGAGTCTGTTTGTTGAGCGCCAGATGCGTCACGACAATGACCAGTGGATCTTGCGGGTCTCCCAGATAGAGCACCATCATGCCTCTGCCGGGCAGGCCCGGTAACGGGTGACGCTCTACCCGAAAGGGATGAGCACGGCTTAGCACGCCGTTGGCATGTTGGGCGACGCGCCCAAGGTTGCGGTTTACCTGATGAAACCAGTGTGGAAACTCAGCGAGCGACGCCAGTTGCTCAATCTGATTCTGGTGACCGCTGCGCCAGCTGCCACCGTCGGCTTCCTGCAAGGCAACGAGGTCAAAGGATTGAATCAGTTCGGCAATGCTTTCGAGGCTGGCTTGGCGTGCCTGACTGGGCAGAAGATGTTGCCAGCTACGCAGCAGATAATGATGAAAGCCCTGGCTTTGAATACCGACCTGAATATTGAAGGTCAGTAACCGCAGGCGTTGGGGGCACGGAGGGAGGTGTGCAAACGCCTGCAGTGGGGTGAGCGAGCTCATGCGTTAATTCGCGGGATTAAAACGCGGGGGCTGAAACGCGGAACTTAGTTACCGCGTTCTTGCTCGATCAGGTAGTCGGCGACGTTCAGCATTTCTTCCTGACTGCC
This sequence comes from Pseudomonadota bacterium, assembly GCA_036148335.1. Classification (GTDB taxonomy): domain Bacteria; phylum Pseudomonadota; class Gammaproteobacteria; order Pseudomonadales; family Oceanobacteraceae; genus Thalassolituus. The sequence continues at coordinate 4,072 of JAYYHP010000256.1, read as the reverse complement.
GGCCGAAGACGCATCAATCACGTACTTACCGTTAACAATCAGTGCCGGTACGCCACCAATACGGAAGGAGCGGATACGCTTATCGCCACGGGTCATGCGTGAACGAACGGTGAACGACTCGTAGGCCTTATCAAAGTCTTCGGCACTGACACCGGCTTTCACGTTAAGGAAGTCACGCTGATCTTCGGGTGTCAGCAGGCGCTGCTTCTGCAGATGGATGGCGCTGAAGATGTCATCATGAACGTCTTCCAGTACACCCAGGGCATCGGCCGTGTAGTACAGCTGTGCGTGAATGATCCAGGCGCGGCTGAACATGGCGGGAACACGAGAAAAGGTAACATCTTTCGCGAGGTTTTCTTTCCACGGAGTAATTTTGGCTTCTAATTCAAAGCAGTGTGGGCAGCCATACCAGAAGGCTTCTTCCACATGAATCTGGCCATCCTGCATGACAGAAACAGGTTCTTCCAGAACGGTGTAGTGTTTTCCGGCTTCGTATTCACCGGCGGTCACGAGGGCACTGACGCTTAACAGTGCGGCGGTTATCCAACCTTTAACGTGAGAAAGCATGGGCGCTCCCTGATTTGCTGTAATTTGAAGGTATTAGTTTGAAGGCATTCTTGCATACCCGACGCTCTGGGCACACCTCAGGTATGCAAAGCTCTGTCAGTATGCGGCTGTGGGTCACAAAAAAGCCGTCTGATCTCTGCGCATTGAAGTATCACTAAGGTCGGCTGGCGATCCGGACCTCTGATAACGGCAGCTTTTCGTCTCTGAGTTACTTAGGCGCAGCCATGTATTCGATTAACGCTTCATATTGTTCAGTCGTACAATCCATACACAAGCCACGTGGGGGCATGGCATTCATACCGTTAGCTACGCTTTCGACCATCTTATCCATGCCCTCGGCCATACGCGGCTGCCAAGCGCCGACGTCAAAGGATTTGGGAGCGCCGGCAACACCCATCGCGTGACATGCCGCGCAGGTCTGGGCGTATTTCCGCTCGACATCAAATGCATTGACGCTGAGGCTGACGGAGGCCGCCATGGCTGCAAACAAGGTCAGTTTTTTCATAATTATGATTCTCTCTCCAGGTTGAACTTGATGTTAACACCAAGAGCCCCTTCATCGTGTTCCCTCTATGGTAGACTAGGGCGCTTATTGAAGGGCTCTCCTTTTATACCATTATTTTTCGGGCGGTCATTACCGATACCTTATGTCAGACCATGAACCAGTGATTTACGCCACGGCGGCTTTCGATAAGAGTGCGGCCAAATTGAGCCAGTGCCCGACAGATATTATTCGGGAGGTCGCTTTTGCAGGTCGATCGAATGCAGGTAAGTCCAGTGCATTGAACCGCCTGACGGCGCAGAAGAAGCTCGCCCGAACCAGTAAAACGCCGGGTCGAACGCAGTTGATTAACTTTTTCCGTCTGGGAGAGAGCAAGCTGGCGCTGGTCGATTTACCGGGGTATGGCTTTGCCAAGGTACCGGTTGATAAGAAAAACGAATGGCAGCGCGAGCTGGAAACCTACCTCAATCGTCGTCAGGCGCTGTGCGGACTGGTGTTGCTGATGGACATTCGTCATCCTTTGAAAGAATTCGATAACGCCATGCTGGACTGGGCCGCCGAAGCCAACATGCCCGTGCATGTGTTGTTGACCAAAGCCGATAAACTGAAGCGCGGTCCAGCGCAGTCAACCTTGCTGAAGGTGCGCAAAGCGGTGGCGGATCTGGGCGATCTGGTGACAGTTCAGACCTTCTCCAGCCTCTCCGGCGACGGCATCAAAGATCTCGAGAAACAACTGACCTCGTGGTTTACCGCGCCGTTTGACGACGGTGAATAAAAGGTCATTACAACGGCGATCACAAAGCCGGGCAGTTAAACGCCCAAAGTGACTAAACAAAAAAGGAGGCCGAGGCCTCCTTTTTTATGGGCAGCAAATCCCCTAGTCGTCAAACCCTTAGTCGTTAAAGATGAAGCGCTGCATGAAGTCCTGCTGATCCGGGCGATCAGAAGCGCGCATGAAGATCAGGTGCGCAGACGCATCTGAGGCTGCTTCTGCAAATTCACCGTCCCAGATCAGAGGCACGGTGCCCGCGACAGGCTCATAGTGGCGAATGCCGTAACCTTCCGGATCGAAATCCGCTTCAACGCGAACACCCGGCATATCAAACAGTGGCTCACCTACGATCGGCAGATCGGCGATGTTTGCTGCCGCTACACTGCTGGCGTTTGGCACAATAGTGTCACCGGCGCCGTTGGTCAGCATCAGAGGACGTGCTTCGTTACCCAACTCTGGGTGGCGGAACATGTCGATGTAATTGATGGAATCGCCATGATCCAGCGCTTGCTGAATCGCGCCACGCAGCATAATCGCTTCTGCACCGTTGGCTTCTGAAGGCACCAGATTAGAGAACATAGGCACCCACAGGATGGAGTTCGCCAGAATACTGGTCACACCCACACCGGTCACGTGGTACACACCACCTTTAATGGTTGGGCCAACGGCACCGTAGGTTGAACCCAGTACACCGCCCAGTGATGTGCCTTGCATCATGACTTGAGTCGCGTCGATATCAGCAACGCCATCGGGCTTGTTGCCGTACCAGCTGCGCCAGCTCTTCTGGCCCACCACGTCGATGTCTGCCAGCGTGGTTTCTAGTGCACGGTGCGCCGAGGCGAAGTCGATCGCGTTCTGGTTGATCATACCAACCGGGATACCCAGCTTATCGGTGCTGACGTTAGCCAGAACATAACCGCCGTCCGCATCGCCACGAGCGCCGTGGTTCGGGAAGCCGATGGAGTAGGTGGCGACACCGATTTCGGCGTTCATGTTAGAAACCGTGCCGTCGGATTCTTTATTGGCACCCAGACCGTGTGCGTATAAGGCAACTGGGACGGCACCATCGCGTGCGGCCGCAGGCAAGGTCAGACGGAACTCAACCCACTGTTCCATCGGCTCTGCGTCGTAGTCGACATTGCTGGTGCCGTTATTGGTGCGGTAGTTGTAGATCAGTACTTCACCCGTAACACGCGCGGCGACGTCGCGCTGCGTGTAGTTGTAGGTCACGTCCAGGTTGCGAACTGGATGCTCGCGCTCACGTACGTCCGCGACCGCTTCGAATACCGGGGCGATCACTTCGTGGCGATCGCGCACAACAAAGCGAGTGGCGTTACGTACCTGATCTGGGCTGATGCCATTCGCAGTCAGTGTGTTAATCAGATGGTCGGTGTAATCCTGCTGCGCTGCCGTACCCGTGCCAGTGTGGCTCAGTAAGCCGGCCTCTTCGCTTTCCAATACCAGGTCGTTGGTGACAGCAATCAGAATTTCATGGCCGTACTCCCAGCGTGCCTGAGGGTAGACCTCAATGACATGGGCGGTGCCGTTGACCTTATCCGATTGCGCGTATTCGCTGATTAAGGTGCGGATAGCAACCTCTTCACCGGTCGTCAGGTCGATAGCAATGACTGCAGAGCCGCCATCTTCTGGCAGTGAATCGGCTGCAGGTGCCGTATTGAATTCAAATACCGCGGCGCTGGCGGCCGAGAAACCACTGTCACCGTTAAACAGGCCTTCTGGGGAGAAACCTTCTTCTACTGGCAGTTGCGCGATGATTTCCGGGCGCACCAGATCATTGGTGACCTGAATGGTTTTACCGGTCGGGCTCATGCCATCGTCGACCATCCAGTAAGTGGATGGGAACGGCAGGGCGCACGTCGCCGTTGAGGTTGGATTACATTGTTCGCCAGCGTTCGCCAGCACAGACATTCCAGAGACAGCAACCGCGAGTGCGGCCTTCAATGGCAGATTCATAACAGGACACCTTGGTTATTTTTATTGATGTGTGAGCTGAGTCTCACACTTTATTACACAGGTGTCTTTGACTTTACGGGACAGAAAATTCTGTTTTATCTGGTGCTCGGTTTGGGATGGTCAGTAGTCGGTTAAATCTGGCCAATGAGGGTGTCGGTTATTTTGATTTTGGTTTTCAGAGCCAATTTATCTAAAAACGTGACTGAATCCCCAGCAAAACTGAAAACCCGGTCTATAGTAAAAATAACCCTATGGGA
>JAYYHP010000255.1:0-7574 GCA_036148335.1 Pseudomonadota bacterium | reverse complement strand
ACCGTCATACCACACACGTACATGCCGACTTTACCGGGTACGATGGGTGTGAATTCTTCTTTCTGTCTGGTCAGGGTGTTAAAAATCTTCAGTGTCATGGTTTTTCCGATAGCTAAATTCAGGGCTTTAGTTGCCAGCTAATTTTGGGCGTTTGCGACGCCGAAAATATAAGGCGAAGGGCGCATCAAAAAACGGAGTTTACTAGAGTAAATGAGTATTTTTGAGGCGCACTTCAACGCAGTAGTTTCAAGGTAGTTAGCCCAAAAGGGCTTTGTCTTCACGAAGCCCGATGGTCAGGTTAAACACCGGCTTTTCTGCCGTGTGCTCATAACGATCTGCCACGTAGTAGCCTTCACGCTCAAACTGGAAGTTCGCTTCAGCAGCCACTTCTGCCAGTGCCGGTTCAATCAGAGCAGTAGTCACGGTCAGGGATTCTGTATTCACGTGCTCCATAAAGTCGCCCTCGCCTTTATCAGGCGTTGCGCTGGTGAACAGGCGCTCGTACAAGCGCAGTTCCGCTTCTTTGTGATCGCTGGCTGATACCCAGTGCACCACCCCTTTCGGGTTAACGCCATCTTCTGGGTTTTCGCCCAGCGTATTTTCGATCAGCTTGGCTTTCACCAGTGTGACGTTGCCATCGGCGTCTTTTTCGTAGTCAGTGGCTTCAATCACGTAGGAGAAACGCAGGCGAATACGTTTGCCCGGGCAGAATTTCTTTTTGAATTTCTTGCTGTACTCTTCTTTGAAGTCGCCCTGATCAATAAAGATTTCACGCGTGAATGGCATCTCACGCTCACCCAGATCCAGGTCTGGATGGAATGGCGCGGTGAGCATTTCTTTGTGATCTTCTGGCAAGTTTTCGATCACGACTTTAAGTGGCTTGAGTACCGCCATGGCGCGTGGTGCGTTCTGGTTAAGGTCGCTACGCAGAGCGTGTTCCAGCATGGCCACATCTACCATGCCGTCACTGCGACTCACACCGATCATGTCGCAGAAGGTACGAATGGAGCTTGGGGTAAAACCACGACGTCGCATACCGGCAATGGTTGGCATACGTGGGTCGTCCCAACCAGCCACCACGCCGTCATCAACCAGTGCTTTCAGCTTACGCTTTGAAGTCACGGTGTAATCGAGGTTCAGACGGCCAAATTCGTACTGCTTTGGCTGCGCCGGTACAGATAGGTTTTCAATAAACCAATTGTACAGCGGCTTGTGGTCTTCAAACTCAAGCGTACATACCGAGTGGGTAATACCTTCAATCGCATCCGACTGACCGTGAGTAAAGTCGTACGTTGGGTAAATGCACCATTTATCACCGGTCTGATGGTGGGTGATCTTACGAATACGGTAGATGATGGGGTCACGCAGGTTCATGTTGGGTGACGCCATATCGATTTTAGCGCGCAGTACTTTCGCGCCCTCGTCGAACTCTCCGGCCTTCATACGTGCAAACAGGTCTAGGTTTTCTTCAACGCTGCGCTCGCGATATGGGCTGTTTTTACCAGCTTCGGTCAGGGTGCCGCGGTATTCACGCGCCTGCTCAGCGTTGAGGTCACACACGTAGGCTTTGCCAGCATTAATCAGCTCAACGGCCCAGTCGTGCAGTTGGTCAAAATAGTCTGAAGCGTAGTGAATGTCGCCTTTCCACTGATAGCCCAGCCAGGTGATGTCATCTTTGATGGCATCAATATATTCCTGGCTTTCTTTTTCCGGGTTGGTGTCGTCGAAACGCAGGTTACAGTCACCGCCAAATTGCTCGGCTACGCCGAAGTTCAGGCAGATGGACTTTGCGTGGCCCACATGCAGATAGCCGTTTGGCTCAGGAGGAAAGCGCGTTTGTACCGCTTGAACGCGGCCTGCGTCGAGGTCTTCCTGAATGATTTTGGCAATGAAGTTATTGCTGGTCGGTGCGGTTGAGTCAGTCATAGCGTTCCGTTTCTGTACAGAATTCGGGCGTTGGTCAACTTCTGGCATGTGCGTTCAGCGGTAACGGCCATGCCAGCCCATAAAAAAGGCGCTATTATACGCGCACACGCCCCATTAGGGGTAGCCGAACACACACTCTACGCTGAGAGATATCATGATCCTGCTGAAAACCAACTTTGGTGACATTAAAGTCGAACTGAACCACGAAAAAGCCCCAAAAACTGCGGCAAACTTCCAGCAATACGTTGAAGAAGGCTTCTACGACGGTGTGATCTTCCACCGTGTAATCGATGGTTTCATGATTCAGGGCGGCGGTATGGAGCCGGGCATGAAAGAAAAAGCCACCCGTGAGCCAATCGAAAACGAAGCCGACAATGGTCTGGCGAACGAAGTAGGTACGCTGGCGATGGCTCGCACCATGGACCCGCACTCTGCCAGCGCGCAGTTCTTCATTAACGTGGCGGACAACGCTTTCCTGAACCACACCGGCAAAGACATGCAGGGTTGGGGCTACGCCGTATTCGGTAAAGTCGTTGAAGGCATGGATGTGGTTAACCGCATCAAAGGCGTGCGCACTACCATGGCCATGGGCCACCAGGACGTACCGGCCGAAGACGTAATCATCGAGAAAGCCGAAGTCATTGCCGACTGATTCGAGCCGATGACTACGCACTACTTTATCTCAGACCTGCACTTGCAGGCCGACCGTCCAGCCATGGCCGAAGGTTTCTTCGACTTGCTGGCGCGGCTCGACGATGCCAAAACGCTCTACATCCTTGGTGACTTCTTCGAGGTGTGGGTGGGCGACGATTACTCCGACGAGTTGGTTGATCGCATCAAGGCATCATTGAAGGCGCTGTCTGATCGCGGCGTTGCAATTTACTTTATGCATGGCAATCGTGATTTTCTGATGGGTGATGCTTTTGCTAACGCCTGCGGTGCTAACATGCTGGAAGAAGGCACTGTGATTAGCATTGGTGACCAGAAGGCGTTGCTGTTGCACGGCGACAGCCTCTGCACCCGCGACCAGGCTTACATGAATATGCGCCAGCTGTTCCGCCACCCACAGTGGCAGGCTCAGATTCTTAGTAAATCACTGGAAGAGCGCCTGGCACTGGGTAAGCAGATTCGTTCTGAGAGTAAATCTGGGCAACAGATGAAAGCCGACGACATCATGGATGTCACACCGGAAGAAGTCGATAACGCCCTGACGGAACAAGGTGTGTCTTTGTTGATTCATGGCCATACCCACCGCCCTGATACACACGAGTGGGACTTCGATGGCGAAGCCCGTACTCGTATTGTGCTGGGTGACTGGGGCGATGATCACGGTTGGCTTATTCGCTGGCCGGAAGACGGTTCGCCAACGTTGGAACGTTTCAGCTTTTGATGCGCACTGTGCTGTACACAGCACTGGCCTTGCTCGCCTTTGCGGGCAATTCGGTGCTGTGTCGGCTCGCGTTGATTGAACATACCGGCATCCCCCTGGACAGTGGCATACCCATTAATAGTCACACATCTATAAGCAGTCACACCCCTGCTGGGCAGTCACAGATAGATCCGCATAGTTTTACTGCGTTACGCCTTATTTCTGGCGCCATCACCCTCTTCTTGCTTAGCCTTGCGGCTAATTATTTCCGAGCTCCGCGATTGGAGTCTTCTAACCCCGGCTCATCAAGCGGGCGACTCAAATCCATCATTACGGCAGGCAGCTGGTCTGGCGCGTTGGCACTGTTTGTTTATGCGGCGGCGTTTTCCTGGGCGTATGTCTCGCTAGATACCGCCAGCGGTGCATTGATTTTGTTTGGCTGCGTGCAACTCACCATGATTCTGTATAGCCGCTTTCAAGGCGCTGCCTTTCCTTTGTTGGCCAATACCGGCATTGCACTGGCCTTCACTGGGCTGCTGGTGCTGTTTTTGCCTGCGGCGATGGAGAGTGTATTTCCCGTTGCCCAAACCACAGAGCCTATGCGCAGCACGCCTGATGTATTGACCGGCGCCCTACTGATGGCGATCTCGGGTGTCGCGTGGGCGGCCTATACATTAATCGGCCAACGCTCGACCTCGGCACTGGCCGACACCACAGGGAATTTCTTACGCGCGACGCCAATGGCGCTGTTGCTGATGTTAATCGTTGCCTTATTCACACCGACTCAGGGAGCTGATTTTGGGTTTGCTTTGGGCTCACCCGCAGGCATCGGTTATGCACTCGCGTCGGGTGTGCTGGCCTCCGGCGCGGGCTACGCGATCTGGTACGCCGTCCTTCCACGACTCACCGTGGGGAAGGCGGCATCACTGCAGCTGACTGTGCCATTGATCGCGGCCTTTGGGGGATTGTTGTTTGCTGGTGAAGCACTGACGTGGAGCTTTGCTGGATCGGCCATTCTGGTGTTGGGCGGGGTCGCCCTGGTGATTCGCAGCAAAGCCTAGATTAAACGGGCCGAATCCATACCAAGGCCCGTCAAAGAAAGACCTGAGGCTCCGGCTCAAGCATCACGCCAAAGCGCGCATACACTTCGTCCTGCACTGCTCGCTGCAGTGCAATCACATCATCCAGTGAGGCAGGCTCTGGTGCCGTAAGCACCAACGCCTGTTTCTCGTACATGGCTACTGGGCCGAGGCGCTTTCCGCGGAATCCCGCCTGATCAATCAGCCAACCTGCGGCGAGTTTGACCCCTTCTGGCTGTGCGTAACTCGGCAGCTCAGGATGCGTGGCCGACAAGGCGTCTGCTAACGCCTCAGACACTACCGGGTTCTTGAAAAATGAACCAGCGTTTGGTGTCTCGGCAGGGTCTGGCAATTTACTCTGACGCGTATCAATGACCGCCTGAATCAAAGACTGAGGCGTTACCGTCGCAGCGTCGAGTTGATTAAGCGGAGCGTAATTCAGGCACGGCGAGAAGGTTTTCGCGAGCTTAAAGCGCACGCGCAAAATAACAAAGTCATCGCGCAGTTCGCGCTTGAAAATGGAGTCGCGGTAACCGAAACGGCATTCATGTGCACTCAACGTCCGGTACTGTTGAGTACTGAGTTGATAGCCAGTGACTGACTCCAGATACTCACCCACCTCAACGCCGTAGGCTCCAATGTTCTGAATCGGAGAGGCGCCGACCGAGCCGGGAATGAGCGCCAGATTCTCTAGGCCATGACCATATTCAAGGCTGCGCAGCACCCAGTCGTGCCACGACATACCCGCATCGACGTCAACCCAGCAATGTTCTTCGTCTGAACGAACAAACGTCACTTGCTGGCTGTTGGCTTGAATGACCAAGGCCTCGACGTGAGCCGGCATGAGGACGTTGCTACCGCCACCCAGTACTTTTAACGGTAAGTTTTCCGCCATGGCACGCTGGTGCAGCGCCTGCACATCAGCCAAACAACGAAACGTAGAAAACGCCCGAGCCTTACTGCACAAACGCAATGTGTTGCGCTCTGTCAGCGAAACACTCACTGCCCTGACCTCGCCAGACGGATACGAATGTCAGCAATCAGGCCGTCACAGGCATCTTCAATCAGGTCGAGCACATGGCGAAAACCGGCTTCGCCGCCGTAATACGGATCGGGCACTTCGTGCTCATCGAAGCTGCGGCCAAAGGCGCGCAGAAACAATTTGGGAGGCGTACCGCCCTGCTGCTCATGAATCGCCTGTAGATCGGCATAGTTGGCGCGATCCATGGCCAGAATGTAGTCAAACGTCTCGAAATCAGCGGCATTAACCTGACGGGCCTGTAAGTCACTGATATCAACGCCACGAACCAATGCCGCTTTCTGCGATCTTGGGTCAGGCGCTTTGCCGGTATGCCAGTCGGCCGTTCCTGCGGAGTCGACCATCACCTGATCGCTCAGCCCTTCCTCTTCCAGGCGAGCCAATAACACACCGTGAGCGGTGGGCGAGCGGCAGATATTGCCGAGACAAACAAACAGTACGCGGATCATTCGCCTGAACTTGCTGCCTGCGACTTATCGGCTTTTTCGAGCTTTTCTTCTTCACTCATTTTGCGCGCGTCGTTTTCCAGCATCACGGGCACGCCGTCCTGAATCGGATACGCCAGCCCATCAAAGGTACACAGCAATTCGTTAGCATCGCGGTCGAGTTTGAGTTTGCCTTTGCACTGAGGGCAAACCAGCATGCTCAGAAGTTGTTTATCCACGGGATTGTTCTCCAAGTTTGGTTAACAGTGCCGTCAGCGCACTGTTGAATTCGTCCGTCGGCACGGCCTTCACGCTGATGTAGCTGAGGCGTGGGTCGTTAAAGTTGCGACATTTTACCCAATCTTTCTCGGTCATCACGACAGGTAAATTGTCGGGTGCCCCCAAATTATCAGAATCGGGATCAGCAAAATTAAAATCATCGGGAGAAAACGCATGATGATCCGGAAACGGATGCTCAATCACTTCCGCCACACCGAGTGCACGCAAGGTATTGAAAAAACGGTCCGGGTTGCCGATGCCTGCCACGGCGTGTAACCGCAAGCCCTTGAGTTCGTCAAGTGAACGACATCCCAACACCGAGACCCACTGGTCTGCTTCAATATGAAAGTCGCGGCCGTTCACGGCGTGTAAGTCGACGGACGCTAAACGACTGATGGGCTCGCGCAGAGGACCGACCGGCAAGCACCAACCGTTGCCGTGCCCTCTCGCGGCGTCACTGACGACCAGTTCGGCATCCCGGTGCATGGCGTAATGTTGAAGGCCGTCATCGGACAGTACTAAGTCGACATTGCCCTGCTCGATTAATGCACGTACGGCGTTCGCTCGCACCGGATCGACCATGACATCAATGCCCCGCCCGGCGAGCAACGCAGGTTCATCACCAGCTTCAGAGACCGGCGTGCTGGCATCCACCCACAACGGCGTCGAGGCGGGCTGGCCACCGTAACCCCGGGACACAACGCCTACGTTCAAGCCCAGTTCCTGTGATCGTTGTGCCAGCAAGGTAATGAGGGGCGTTTTTCCGGTGCCGCCAATGGCGATATTACCGACCACCAACACCGGGGCTGCATAGGCTTTGACCGGAAACCAGCGATACCACTGGCGACGCAACCCAGAGACCACCACAAACAACGCCCACAAGGGCAGCAGCCAGAGATTGCCCCAGGCGCGGCCGTACCAGTGACGCTCAATGCGATGAGCAACACTCTCTTTGGCTGGTGCCTGGCTCAAAAGCCCGCGCCCTCACTGAACTGCATACGATGCAATTGAGCATACGCACCGTCATGCTCAATCAGGTCGGCATGATTACCCTGCTCGACGATCTGGCCCTGATCAATCACCACAATCTTGTCGGCACTTTCAATCGTGCTGAGACGATGCGCGATAACAAAGGTCGTGCGATTCTTCATGACCTCTTCCAGCGCCGCCTGAATATGCCGCTCAGATTCGCTATCCAACGCCGAGGTTGCTTCATCCAGGATCAGAATCGGTGCATTTTTAAGAATGGCCCGGGCGATGGCAATACGCTGTCGCTGACCACCGGACAGGGCAACACCATTTTCACCGGCGAGTGTGGCATAGCCCTCGGGTAAGGCCTCAATAAACTCATGAGCGTGAGCGGCTTTCGCGGCCGCCATTACCATCTCATCGGTGGCATAAGACAAACCGCCGTAAGCAATATTGTCGCGAATCGAAGAGTTAAACAGCGTCACCTG
>JAYYHP010000254.1:0-4232 GCA_036148335.1 Pseudomonadota bacterium | reverse complement strand
ATGGCAACCTCGACAAGTACGAAGAGCACATCATCCGTCGGATCGCCGAGCTTCTCTACCTGCCTCACAGCGAATTCATCCGCACTAAACTCCTTGCCCGTGATCACTGAGCTTGTCTCGGCATTTCGCCAGTTAACTCAATCCATTGATACACTCACCGGCCATCTGCTCGATGAGCAACCCCTGGCACACGTCAGACTGACTGATAACGAGGCGGCTACCGACCCATCACCACTGGCATGGGCCTGCGATCTGATCAGCGACTTGTCCTACCAAGGGCAGCAGGACGGCCGCACAACCCGCACTCGCCACGGACTGATCAACGCCACACCTGCGACTCAGGCACTCATCGCCGACGTCAATAAACGCAAGCAGGCCTTCACTCTGTTAGCACGCGCACTGCGTGAGCATTCCAATGAAGCCTGGCAAGATGCCTGCAACGAGCTGAATGGCCACCCTATGCGCACCATGCTGACCCATAGCGGCTTAACCCGACTGCATTTAAAGCAATGCACACGCTCTTTGCTTCTCAGCACTGAGCGCCCATTGAGTTGCCGCTTCAGTTGGTATGCGAACGGCAAAAGCATCGTGCGCATTTCTCACGCCACTGCTCAGGAGAAGCTGCTCGCACTGGGCGAACACAAAGATCATATTCAGGCGCAGTTACACGTGCTTGGCAATCTTCGCCCTGACACTCATTTGGCTCAGGTGCAAACGCTGGCGCCGACAGTGCGTGCCAACCTGGTATTGCCCACCGGCCGCCGCGCCCTGAACTGCCCACTGCCGCTGTTCATTCCAGCACAGCAGGCCAACGAGCCACTGCCGATCATTAAAGACATTGAACTGTCGCCACCCGAAGGCCGGACACGAAAAAGCCGGGCCGACGGGCGACTCAGTGAGTCACCCATCTTGCCCAGCCTTAGAGTGTTTTCAATCCGTTCTGATTGATCCGCCTCGAACAGGCAAGTACTGCCGCCGCTGACTGACGTCAGAAGCGGACTGCCGTTCAAGTAAAGACGGACTGCCGTCCGATTAGAGGCGACTTACAGTCGATTGAGACCGTTCAGTGCCGCCACACGATAGGCTTCCGCCATGGTCGGATAGTTGAAGGTGGTATTGACGAAATAGCGTAGCGTATTGCCTTCGCCCTTCTGATTCATAATGGCCTGACCAATGTGAACGATCTCCGCCGCTTGGTCACCAAAGCAATGAATGCCGAGAATCTCCAGCGTCTGGCGATGGAACAAAATCTTCAGCATGCCGACACCCTCGCCCGTGATCTGTGCGCGGGCGACGTTTTTGAAGAAGGCCTGCCCCACTTCGTAAGGGACTTTCTCTTCGGTCAGTTCACGCTCGTTCTTACCGACTGACGAAATCTCAGGAATGGTGTAAATGCCCGTGGGCACTTCATCAACAAAGCGGAACTCTTCCGGTGCGGAAATAATGGCCGCCGCGGCACGACCCTGGTCGTACGCCGCTGATGCCAGTGCAGGCCATCCAATAACATCGCCAATGGCGTACACGTGAGGCAAGGCTGTGCGGTACTCACCATCAACCTCAATCTGGCCACGACTATTAGCCTCGAGACCAATATTCTCCAGCCCAAGTCCCGCAGTGTTACCTGCACGACCAGCAGCCCAAAGGAAGGCATCTGCCTTCACCTTCTTGCCAGACACCATGGTCATAGTGACATGGCGGTCATTCGCTTCCACCGAAGAGAATTGCTCGCTGTGACGAATCAAAGCGCCTTTATCACGCAAGTGATAACTCAACGCATCGGAAATTTCGTCATCGAGGAAGTTCAGCAGGCGATCGCCCGGGTGAATCAAATCCACCTTCACGCCAAGACCCGAGAAGATCGAAGCGTACTCACAACCAATCACACCCGCACCGTAGATGATGATAGTGCGCGGCGTATGCTCGAGGTTCAGAATGGTATCGGAATCGTAGATTCGTGGATGATTGAAGTCGATGCCTTTCGGACGCCATGGGCTTGAACCAGTGGCGATAACAATTTCGTCTGCACGCAGACGCGTATTGCCCTGCTCACCCTGAATCACATCCAACGTATGCTCGTCGACAAACTGTGCTTTGCCTGTGTACACACTGACACGATTGCGTCCATAAAACTCAGTACGCAGCTTCACTTGCTTGGCAATGACCTTCTCTGCACTTTTCAATACCTGCGGGAAAGAGAACCAACGTGGCTCACCAATCTCACGGAACATAGGGTTAGTATTGAATTGGATGATCTGCTTCACGGCATGACGTAGCGCCTTTGAGGGAATCGTACCCCAGTGGGTGCAGTTGCCACCGACCATTTTTTTGTCTTCGATGACGGCAACTTTCTTGCCCTTTTTCGCAGCATTCATTGCCGCACCTTCCCCAGAGGGGCCGGCGCCAATGATGACAACGTCGTAATGATAATCCGCCATGAAATTACACTCCGTTATAGCGTCTGGTTATGCACATTGTAGGCAAAGTAGCTCACTTTGCAGGATTAGCGCTTAGTCGCATCGTAAAACTCGGCGTCGTCTGAGGCGTCCGCTGCGTCTTTGCTTTCTTTCTCGCAACGGTTCTTATCACCACCGCAAACGTCACACGCCTTCTCCATGCCGATGGCACTCATGCCACCGCACGACCCTGAAATAGGCTTACGCCCCATAATGACACCGATGGCCATCGCAGCAACGATGGTTAGCATGACACCAAAGGCAACCAGGATTGTCGACATACTTACTTTCCTATATTAAACAGCTACTTACGGCTGATTGTTAGCATACTTTCTAGCAAACACAGAGGACATTTGCTCTACAAACTCCTCGCCTTCCCGCACGATCATGAGCACAGCCAGATCGTTGGCTTCCGCCAGCGCCATGCCGGCTTCAGGGCCGGCCACATTCAGCGCCGTCGCCCAGGCATCTGCCAACGAACAGGTCGGCATAATGACAGTCACCGACGCCAAACGATGACGAATCGGATAGCCCGTCAAAGGATCGATGGTGTGCGAATAACGGACACCATCTTCTTCATAATAGTTGCGATAATCACCCGACGTGGCGATGGCATTGTCGCCAGGCTCAACCACGCGATGCACCGCCTGGCCCACTGCCGCCAGACCTACCTGAGGACGCTCAATGGCCAAGCGCCACGGAGCATCCGGCTTTTTACCGCGAGTTCGTACTTCACCACCGATCTCAACAAGGTAGTCGCTGATTTCCATGGCTTCTAGCAACAACCCAATATCATCAACTGCCCACCCTTTGGCAACGGCAGAAAGATCAATCGTGAGCGGCTTATCCATGGTCAAGGCAACGGCCTCAGCATCAAGATGCAGGGCTGACTGCCCCACCTGAGCAAGCAAGCCCTCCACTTCAGCTGCGGATGGCGTCTGTACGCCTGTATCTTGAGAGTCAGCTCGCTGCGGCCCGAACCCCCAACGGTTCACCAGCGGCCCCAGCGTAATATCGAGACGCCCCATACTGTACCGAGACACGTGGTCAGCATCACGCAACACAGACAGCAATTCCGAACTCACCGGCACCACTTGTCCGACCAAATCAGCCGAACGACGGTTGAGTTGCGATAGTTCCGAATTCGGATCGTAGGTAGAAAACACCGCATTAAGAAACGCCAGCCGCTCTTCTACCAACTCATGCACCTCACTAGGCATGGCCTCACCGCCAAACCAGGTAATGTGGTACTGGGACCCCATAGTATTGCCACTGATTTTCTTCGCCCGCTCCACTGGCTCGGTACATCCAGACAAGCCCAATACCAACAGGCAAAACAAGGCGACACGCAGCCATGAATTGCGAGCGAGCGAACCGTCCCCAAACATCGAAGCATGCATCGAAGCAGACTTCCAAGAAGACAGCGAAACAGGTGACGCCAAACGGGAAATGCTAAAAATCAAAACGACCTCTCCACAACAGCACCCGACAGGGCGACAAACAGCGCCTCAAGTTCGCTGAGCCGCACACCCAGCCAAACCTGAGATAACAAAAAGAACGTGAGTATATCGGTTTCTATAACTTTCTGTCATAGGACAAGCACAAAAGGACACAACCAAATGCGACGACAGTTATATTCCAAAGCGGGTATTTAACGTACACTGTTCATTCTCAAGAGGATGACAGATCATGACCACTGATTCACAAACCCCAATGTCTGACGACATGCTGGATCTTATCTCTCAGCGTTTTCGACTGCTTGCCGACCCTATGCGTTTG
>JAYYHP010000253.1:0-16891 GCA_036148335.1 Pseudomonadota bacterium | reverse complement strand
GGCTTCCTGTACTGACACCCGTTCTGGCGGTGTCAGTACCCTCTCCTCTTTCCAGTCACACCCCTCATCCAATACACACCGCAATCAACTGTCCGCCAGCCTACGTACTCTCCGATATCGCGAGTATTTTCGAACTTGTGACATAGGTCACTGGCGCTTTTTGACGTAATTGTCACAATCGAACAAGTTAATTTTCTTAACAGGACAGGATGCCTGCTCACGCAATGACCTGGATGATCACTGGCGCCGACTCGAACATCGGCCTCGCACTACAAGCACAGCTACAGCCTACCCGGCAGCGGGTCATGGCGTTCAGTGAAGCGGCGTTACCGCTCACGGACACGTCTCACCTGACATCACTACTCACGCAGATTCGCCCGAGTTTACTGTTCTTAACGACGCCACAGTTAGCTTCGGGAGCCACCTCGGTGTTGCCGCAGACCGCCTTGTCTGCCATTGCCCGCTGGAGCGCCGTTCATGGGGCCACGATCGTATTATTGTCGTCTGCTCAGGTATTCAAAGGGGCGACGCAAAGCTACCACGAACAGCACTTCATCAATGGTGAAAGCGAAGACGCACGTCAACAAGTGACGCAAGAGGAGACGCTGCTGTCCTTGTGCCCACAGGCGCATATTGTCCGATTAGGGAGTCTGTTTAACGACACGCATCTGATGCGCTGGCAGCAGCGATTTGAACAAGACGAACCACTACTGGCAGGCCATTTATGGTGTACTCCAACACCGACACACGATGCGGCGGCACAATTAATTCAACTGGCGCATATGCTGGAAGAGGGCGAAGCGCTGCCCGAGCGTATACACCTCGGTAGCACGCCAGCGCTGTCAGAAATCGCCATGGTGAAAACGCTCTACGACGCCATGACCACCGTGGTCGACTTACCGCCTCTGCAGCTATCCGCAGCCATTGGACAACGCCATACCGAACCGGCACTGAGCAGTCAGGTGGCAGAGTTGATTGGCATCCCGCCCAGAGACTGGCGGGATACCTTGATTGAAATGCTGTCGCCTCAGGCGGTGCGACGGTCGTACACCACAAAACTGTAGTTGTAAGGATTCGGGCCTTCGGCGGCAAAGTCTTCGCGGCCAACCTCTTGCCAGGCATCGCGATCGTACTCAGGGAAGTACGCGTCACCCTCGACCTCAGCGTGTACTTCCGTCAGGTATAAACGATCACACTGCTCAAACGCCAACGAATAAATCTCGGCACCGCCCATGATCATGGCTTCGTCCTGGCCGTCAATCAGGCAGACGCTTTCGGCGAGATCGCGTGCTTCTGCCACGCTATGAACGACCTTCACACCCTCCGCCTGAAAGTCTGACTGTCGGGTGATCACAATGTTGGTGCGACCGGGCAACGGCTTACCAATGCTCTCATAGGTTTTGCGCCCCATAATCACAGGCTTACCCAGCGTGGTTTGTTTAAAGTACTTAAGATCGTTCGGCAGGTACCAAGGCAGTGCATTGTTGCGTCCGATAACGCGGTTTTGCGCCATGGCGACAATCATCGACAGTTTCACTGTGAATTTCCTGAGCGGTCAATGTGGGCAGGCATGATACCCCGCCCGGGTGCGTTCTGTCAGGCGCCCGACATCAATGCCGGAATGGCATCCGCGCGCATTGGTCGTGCAAAGTAAAATCCCTGATAGTGATCACAGCCCATGCTGAGCAATGCGGCCTCGGCGGCGGCGACTTCGACGCCTTCTGCGACCACGTCAATTTTCAGGGTATGCGCGAGATGAATGATGGATTCGGCAATGGCGCGGTCACGGGCATCGTCGACGATGTCCTGAACAAAGCCCCGGTCAATCTTAAGACAATCGACCGGCAGCATTTTCAGATAGGCAAACGACGAATACCCGGTGCCGAAGTCATCCACGGCGATGTGTACGCCCTGCGTACGCAAGAATCGCAAGGATTCGACAATGCGCTCATCGCGTTCAATGACCAGACTTTCGGTAATCTCGAGCGTCAGGTTGGTTGCCGGCAACTGGGATTCATCCAACGCAGCCATGATGTCATCAACCAGCGTCGGGTGCTGGAACTGACGCGGCGACAAGTTCACCGACATCCGCGTGTCATCCGCCACTACCCCGTCACGAATCCATTGCGACAACTGGCCACAGGCGCTCCTCAACCCCCACATACCAAACTCTTCGATTAAGCCGGTGGTCTCTAATACGGGAATAAACACCCCCGGTGAGACGGGTCCCATGACTGGATGCTGCCACCGCATCAAGGCTTCAAAGCCCACAATCACGCCATCTTTCATGCGCACTTGTGGCTGGTACTCCATATAGATTTCGTTGTTCTCAATGGCGTGATAGAGCGAGGTTTCGAGGCCACCACGAATCCGGTCTTCCGGGCGTGGGCATTGATACAACATAAAACTGTTTCGTCCCATTTGTTTGGCTTCAGTCAGCGCGGCTTCACTGTGACGCAGCAGATCGCCACCATCGAACTCGACCCGGGTCGCCAGCTCGGCACCAATGCTGACGGACAGATTCACTTCCTCGTCACCGAGAATAAATGGGCTATTAAATTGGCGAGCGAGTTTCTCGGCGATTAACCCAGCATTGTTACTGTGCTGCAACAGCTCAGCGACCACGGCAAAGGTATTGCCACCAATACGAGCCAGCGTATCGGCTTTGCGAGTGCATTCTTTCAGGCGCGCCGCCACGGCTTGCAGCACGGCGTCGCCGCCCTGATGCCCGTATCGTTCGTTAACCTGAAAGAATCGATCTACATCAATCAGTACCAATGCCAGTTCTCGACGCTGGCGCTTGTGCTGTTCCAGACTGTGTTCAAGGCGATCGAGAAATAACTGGCGGTTAGAGAGTTGCGTCAGTGTATCGAGGTACAGGTAAGATTGCAGATCGCACTCCCGGCGCTTACGCAACTGCGCCACACTCACAGCCTGCGACACGTCCGCGCTGTGCATAATGACTTCCTGCACGCCGGCTTCAATTAACTGACGGCTGCGCAAATCAGGCAGGCTTAATAACACCACTACAGCCGCATCCGGCGCATTCTGGGTCAGATATTCCTGCGTTGATAACAGGCGCTCGCTGTATGCCGACGCATGCAACAAAATCACGCCGTTGCAGTCCATCCAGCTGTCGACCAGGTCCTCTGGGCTATCACACAGGTACACCCGCAATGACGACGGCAGGTCAGGCACCTGATCGTCCAGGGAGTGGCAAAGAATAAGGGGGGTGTCCGTGTAATGGGGTCGTGGCATCGACATCTGACTAATCTCCTGTAGCGTTCTGAGAGTGTAGAACGCTCACCGGTGATTACCGGCGAGTCACAGGAAAGTCAGGCGTCAGAAATCAGACAGCGACAGGGGCTTTAATATGAGGGTGAGATTCGTATCCTTCGATGACGAAATCATCAAAGTGATAGTCAAACAGGCTGTCCGGTTTACGCTGAATTTTCAGGGTTGGCAGCGGCAGTGGCTCACGCGTTAACTGCAAATCCGTCTGCTCCAGATGGTTGGCGTACAGATGCACGTCACCGCCGGTCCAGACAAAATCGCCGACCTCAAGGTCACACTGCTGCGCCACCATATGCACCAGCAAGGCATAGCTGGCAATGTTGAAAGGCACGCCCAGGAAAATATCGGCACTGCGCTGGTACAACTGGCAAGAAAGCTTGCCGTCCGCGACGTAAAACTGGAAGAACGCATGACACGGAGGCAGCGCCATGTTGTCGATCTCACCAACGTTCCAGGCGCTTACGATCAGACGACGGGAATCCGGGTTGTTCTTAATCTGATCAACGACCTGCGTAATCTGATCAACGTGACGACCGTCCGCGGCTGGCCAGCTGCGCCATTGAGATCCGTACACTGGGCCAAGGTTACCTTCTTCGTCAGCCCATTCGTCCCAAATAGAAACGCCATTGTCTTTCAGGTAACGAATGTTGGTATCGCCACTCAAAAACCACAGCAGCTCATGGATGATGGAGCGCAGATGCAGCTTTTTGGTGGTGACCAGTGGAAAGCCTTCGCTCAGATCAAACCGCATCTGATAACCAAAACAACTATAAGTCCCAGTGCCGGTGCGGTCCTCTTTGAATACCCCGTGCTCACGCACGTGGCGCATCAGATCAAGATATTGCTTCATGCTTTTTTGTCTCCACTGCGATACGCCCAGACCAGCAACATCAAGCCCACCACAATCATAGGTAAGCTCAGCATCTGACCTCGGGTCATCCAACCAAATAAATCGAATCCAATGTGAGCATCCGGCTCGCGGAACAACTCAGCAAAGCTACGGAAAACACCGTAGCCAATTAAGAACATGGCACTCACGGCTTTCTGCGGACGTGGGCGCGACGAGTAAAACCACAACAACAGGAACAGCAGCAGTCCTTCGAGGCCGGCCTGATACAACTGCGACGGATGGCGTGCGAGTTCATCGGCGCGCGGGAACACCATGGCCCACGGCACTTCGGCGGGGTCTGCGACCCGTCCCCATAATTCACCGCCAATAAAATTACCGAGACGACCAAACATCAGCCCCAGAGGCACGAACGGCGCACCAAAGTCACCGACGTCAAAGAAACTCTTCTTATGTATTTTGCAGAAAATCAGAATGGCCGTTAGCACGCCCAGCAAACCACCATGGAAAGACATGCCGCCTTCCCACACCCGGAATAACCACAACGGATCTTCCAGAAACTGCGGAAAGTTATAGAAGAAGACGTAACCAAAACGGCCGCCCAGCACGACGCCCATCGCCCCATAAAAAATCAGGTCGGATACCTGCTGAGCGTTCCAGTCGTTGTCTGCGCGACGAGCACGCCAGGTTGCCAATAAATAAGCCGAGCCAAACGCCAATAAATACATCAGGCCATACCAATGTATTTTCAGTGGGCCCAAGGAAAGAGCAACCGGATTAATCTCGGGATAGGTCAACATACAAAGTCCGTGATGTTAAGCGAGCAAAAAGCGGATTCCGACGACGCAGAGTAACACAGCGAATAACTTTTTCAGCAACGCGGCATCCAACCGATGCGCCAGTCGCGCGCCCAGTCGGGCACAGGGCACGCTAGTGAGCGCGATACCGAGCACCGCTGGCCAATAGACAAACCCCGTACTCCACGCCGGCAAGTCAGGCGCATTCCAGCCTGCGGCGACGTTCGTGACCGCGGCCGTCAGCGCAATCGGAATCCCGCAGGCCGCCGACGTCGCCACCGCTTGTTTCATATTGAAGCGCATCCATGACAGATACGGGACAGAAAAAGTCCCACCACCAATGCCAAACCAGGACGAGCCGAAGCCAATCATCGAGCCCGCCACCAGCAAGCCTTTCGCCCCCGGGCGCGCCCCGGAACCCGGTGGCTCCCAGCCGGTAAACATCTTCAGTGCCAGCAGCAGGGCAAAGACACCGATGATTTTCTGCAAAACAGGACCCGGGACTTCGGTAATCAGGGCCACCCCGAGGGCGGTACCGATCACAATGCCCGTCGCCATCTGTTTAACTAACGGCCAGTCAATCGCGCCCTGACGATGATGTTCTTTTACTGAGCTCAACGAGGTAAACACAATGGTGGCCAACGAAGTCGCCACGGCCATGTGGGTCATCACCTCCGGCGACACGTCCTGCGCGGTAAAACTGAAAATCAGCACTGGGACGATCACCATGCCGCCACCGATGCCAAATAAACCGGCCAGCACCCCGGCAAGGGCACCCACCAACAAATACACAATAAAGCTCATGCGCTGCCTTTGTCGTTACACTCAGATCACTCTCGAATGGGCCATCTCTTTCGCCCGGATTCTGCGGCGGCATTATGAAGCATGCGCGCATCATGTACACTGACCGCATGTGTTTGATTGTATTTGAATGGGCCCCCGGCACCGACCACTGGCTGCGCCTGAGTGCCAACCGCGATGAGTTTTACCCGCGCCCAACGCGCCCGTTGCAGCAATGGCCAGAGATCCCCGGACTCTGGGCCGGCAAAGATCTGGAACAAGGCGGCACCTGGCTTGGTGTAACGGAACAGGGACGCTGGGCCGCCCTAACGAACGTCCGCGCGCCCGGCGTTGGCCCCGCTAATCCCAAAAGCCGCGGTGAATTGGTGCTGAATTACCTGACCTCAGCGCAGGACCCACAGTCGTGGCTGAACGAAATCAATCCAGAGCACTATGCTCCCTTCAATCTGCTAGTCGGCACCCCAGACACCCTGTGCTATCTGGGTTCGTATCCTGAGATCGTCCGCCAGACCTTACCCGCAGGACGCTACAGCCTGAGCAACGCCCAGCTGAACTCCCCCTGGCCCAAAGCCATTCTGGCGCTGGAACAACTGGCTGATGCTCCTCACGATGCCCCGCTGGCTGGGCTGCTGAAGCGTCGTGAGCCCTGGCCTGATGACGACCTGCCGGAGACCGGTGTACCCATGCTGTGGGAGCGCCTGTTATCGGCACAGTTTATCCGTGCTCCAGGGTATGGCACGCGCTGTAGCACTGGCCTTAACGCCTACGCGTCACACATTGAGTTACAGGAAATCACCTGGAACGGAGCAGGCGAGGCAAGCGAGCGCAATGAGGAACGGATTGAGATAAAAGACAGGTAATCAAACGGGCGAATTTACAAAGAAAAACGTGATCCGCCTCACAGTCTGAAATAGGTCGACCATACTTACTGTATGAGTGATCTGACTTCCCCAACTCCGTCCCGTCGAGCCCATTCCCGTGCTCCTGCCATCATAGGTCTGGCCTGTGCATTTCTGTTATTTGCCGCACTCGCCGCCAGCATGCATACCCGCCCGTTTCTGCCGCCCAAAGTGGCACAGGAACACATGGAATACTGGCTGTTAGAAGGGGCAAAACGCGTTGCTGGGGAAGTTCGCCTGCGTCACTTACGCAACATCGAGCCCTTTTATCTGCGCCGCGATTACATGCCCGTCTGGCTCGACAATTATGAGCTGACCGCCGCGGGCAAAGAATTACTGGAGCTGCTGCGCGAAACCGCCGTCGATGACTGGCGCAACTACGGCTACTCCCTAGATACCCTCGAGCGGGAAATGCTGCGCATGCATAATCAACCTGAGCACGCCACCGCCATCGAGGTGCTGCTCACCGATGCCTTCTTAAGTTACGCCGAGCAATCGTTAAACAATGAACTGCTGCCGGACACCGGAGAGGCCGATC
This sequence comes from Pseudomonadota bacterium, assembly GCA_036148335.1. GTDB lineage: Bacteria > Pseudomonadota > Gammaproteobacteria > Pseudomonadales > Oceanobacteraceae > Thalassolituus. The sequence continues at coordinate 9,715 of JAYYHP010000253.1, read as the reverse complement.
ACCCCACGGTGAAGAAGGTCATCCTCAGCGGTAGCGACCGCATTACCCCAGACCACCTGACCTCACTGCTGACCGAAGCCGTGCGCCAAAACCGCATGGACGACCTGCTGGCCAGTCTGGCACCACAACACGAAGGGTATCGCCGCCTGCGCGCTGAGTTGAGTCGTTACCGCGCCATTGATCGCACTGGCGTCTGGCGTCCGCTGCCACACAGCCTTGCCCTTAGTGCCGGTGATCGACATGCCGATGTTCCTTATCTGCGCTGGTTGTTGGACCAATACGGCGACCTCCCCCAAGGCGCATTAAGCTGGCTGTTTAACGGCAACGAAGATATTCCGCTGCCCGAGCGCATTGCCAATCCGGATCTCACACAGGCGCACTACCTGTTTGATGGCCCGCTGCGCACAGCAATGAGTAATTTTCAGGAGCGTCATAACCTAAAAGTAACAGGTACCCTGACCCCAGAAACCATTTCACAATTAAACATACCGCCGTATCAGGTCGCACAACGCATCGCACTGAACATGAAACGCTGGCGTCATCTGCCGGACGACCTGGGCAAGCGCCACATTATGGTCAACATGGCTGACTTCCGCCTCGAGCTGGTGAATCAAGGGCAAGCGGAACTGGATATGAAAGTCATCGTCGGCAACCTTGAGCGCCGCACCCCGGTCATGACCGACCTGCTACGCATCATCGATATCGCACCGACCTGGACGGTACCTCACCGTATCGCCGGCTCGTACCTACTGCCAAAATTGAAGCGCAATCCTAACTACCTGCACCAGAAAGGCTTTGATGTCATTCAGTGGCGCAAAGGGAAAGCGGTGAAAGTCGATACCGCGGGCATCGACTGGAAGAAATACAGCGCCAAGCGCCTGCCATATACCTTTGTGCAGCGCCCGGGCAAAGACAATGCGTTGGGCCGGGTGAAGTTCCTGTTCCCGAATGACCAGAGTATTTATCTGCACGATACGTCGCAGCCGCAACTGTTCAAGCTCGACAAACGTGCACTAAGCTCAGGATGTGTGCGGGTGGAGAAACCTCGTGAACTCGCCGAGAAACTGCTCGCGGCTCAGGGCAACTGGGAACGCAGCCGCATCGACGACGCCATCGACAGAAACCGCACCAACCGCATTCGACTGAAAGAGCCCGTGCCCGTGCATCTGATGTACTGGACCACCTGGGTCGATGATCACGGTCGGTTACAGGTACGCGATGACATTTATCAACGCGACCTGATTGGTGGCACAGCTCAACATGCCAGCTTGTAGTCGATTTCCGGCTACTTTTTGCTACTTTACAGATTCCCGACGTGTCACTCCTGCCGGAGCGGACTTACTGTTGTACTGTTTCACCTTTTTACTGATGGTTTTTTGGCATACTGACTCCACTTCGTAACTGGTTTGTAACGGGAGCCAATACCATGCCAAATCGCCGCCATTTTCTGCAGCAACTCGCCGCTGTTTCTGCCGCAGGTATGTCTGGTCTTAGCATGTCTACTCAGGCCGCTGAAGCATCAGGGCCGGACCGCACTTTGCACTTGTACAACATCCACACGGGTGAAACCGTGAAGAGCACGTTCTGGTCTCAGGGTCAGTTCGTGGATAGTGAGATTGAAATGATTGATATGCTGGTACGTGACTTCCGCGCTAACGACGTGATCGCCATGGACCGTCAGCTCTATCAGGATCTCTACGAATTGCAGAGCCGTTTGTCACCAAACCAACCGATGTACATTATTTCTGGCTACCGCTCACCACAGACCAACGCCAAATTGCGCAATGGGTCGTCGGGCGTGGCCAAAAAGAGCCTGCACATGCAGGGCCGTGCCATTGATATCCGTATTCCGGACGTCTCGCACAAAGACCTTCACCGTGCGGCACTGTCACTGAAGAGTGGCGGCGTAGGTTACTACCCGAACAGTGGGTTTGTTCATCTGGATACCGGACGCGTTCGCCGCTGGCAGGGCTAACGGTCGTTAGAGAAGATGCAAATCAGGGTGAGCAGGACGCTGACCCAAAGACTGTCTAACGCCTACTCTTGGTGAATATCAGCCGGTGACGTTAGGGCCAATAATGCGCCCGAAGCCGGCTTTCTCAAGCATCAGCTGCAGAGTTGAGGCAATCACTTCACCACTTTCCATAGTAATGACTTCGTTCAGCAGGGTCTCGGCCCATTCACGACTGATGCCGCGTAACACCGACTTCACTTTGGGTAAGTTAGTCGCGTTCATCGACAGGATGTCATAGCCCATGGCCATCAGCAGCACGGCCCCCATTGGGTTACCCGCCAACTCACCACACACACTGACCGGTTTACCCTCGGCGTGAGCTTCGTCCACGATGCGTTTTAACGCCTGTAAGACGCCGGGATGAAACGCCTGATAGAGATCCGCTACACGGGGGTTGTTACGGTCCACCGCCAACAGATATTGGGTCAGGTCATTACTGCCCACCGATAAGAAATCGACGCGCTGAGCCAGATCGCGGATCTGATACACCGCCGCCGGCACTTCAATCATGACGCCAACTTCGGGCATTTCCACATGGAAGCCTTCTTCCAATGCTTCGACGTGGGCGCGATAAATAAGGTGCAGTGCCGCATCTACCTCAGACACATGGCTGATCATTGGCAGCATGATGCGTAAATTATTCAGGCCTTCGCTGGCTTTCATCATGGCGCGCACCTGCACCAGAAAGATCTCAGGATGATCCAGTGTGACGCGAATGCCACGCCAGCCCAGGAATGGGTTGGCTTCGTTAATTGGGAAATACGTCAGGGCCTTATCGCCACCAATATCCAGCGTTCGCATGGTGACTGGATTTGGACTGAAGGTCTCGAGCTGCTCGCGGTAAATCTCCTGCTGCTCACTCTCAGACGGGAAGCGGTCTTTCATCATGAAAGGCACTTCGGTGCGGTACAAACCCACGCCTTCAGCGCCGCGATCTAAGCTGCGTACCGCGTCGGTAATCAGACCCGTGTTTACCCACAACGGAATGCGGTGACCGTCGAGCGTTTCCGCTGGCTGATGCAGCAAGCCTTCAAGGTCTTCCGCCAGCGCCTGCTCTTCTTCGTAGATGGCCTGATACTGCTCGCGTAACTCGTCGTTCGGGTTAGAGAACAAGAGACCGCGATAGCCATCGACAATGAGTTCTTTGCCTTCAAGCTGGGCATACGGCAGATCCACCGCGCCCATCACGGTTGGAATGCCCATGGCCCGGGCCAGAATCGCCACATGAGAGTTTGACGAGCCTTTGACCGACACCAACGCACGCAATTTATCGGTCGGTACTTCGCCCAGCATGGCGGGCGTCAGCTCTTCGCTGACCAGAATGGTATTGTCTGGGTAGTCGTGCTCGCTGGTGTCTTCTTCGCTACCTTGCAGATGCGCCAGAATGCGGGTACCCAGATCAAGAATATCGGTGGCACGTTCTCGTAAGTATGCGTCTTCCATCATCTGGAAGTGCCCGACGTATTCCATCACGACTTCACGCAAAGCACCCTGTGCCCAGTTGCCACGCTCGATCGCCGCTTTCACCTCGGCGCCCAAGGCGTTGTCGTCGAGCATGTTGAGGTACACATCGAACAGTGCCATCTCTTCTGGACGCAAGTCGCCCTTCAACTTACCGCCCAGCTTACGGATTTCTTCACGGGCACTTTCCAGTGCGCGGTCAAAGCGCTCCAGCTCACTGTCGAGTGACTCGGGCTCACGGTCGACCACCGCCGCCAGATCGGCCGCGGGCGAAATAACCACGCCCTGACCCAAGCCCACGCCGGGCGCACCCGGTGCACCGGTGAAGCGCGCGCTCTTTTTCGGCTCGCTAGGGGTTTTTGGAATATGGAGAATGTTGCCGGTGGCTTCGGCATGCGCGATCACGCCTGCCAGCTGTGCTGACATGGTGACCAGAAAGGCTTCTTCACCAGCATCAAATTGGCGGCTGTCGCGCTGCTGCACCACCATCACCCCAAGCAAGCGCTTATGGTGAATGATGGGCACACCCAGAAACGACATGAACGGGTCTTCACCCGTTTCCGGCAGAAACTGGAAACGCGGATGCTCGGGAGCGTTATCAATGTTGAGCGGTTCTTCGCGACTACCGACCAAACTCACCAGACCTTGCGAGCTGGACAGGCTGACCTTGCCGACAGCGTCCTGCTTCAGACCCTCGGTAGCCATCAGCACATAGCGTTTGCTGTCTGGCTCGTACAAATATACCGAGCACACTTCGGTGTGCATCGCCTCGCGTATGCGGGCAACCACCACCTTGAGGGCCTCACTCAGTTCCGTAACTGAGCTGACCTCCTGTACTATGCGCCTCAATATATCGAGCATCGGTCCTCAACCGGTTTTTCGCTGCAAACGTGCGACCCGCGGCACCAATTCAGCCATGGCACGGCGATACACATCCCGTTTGAACGATACGACTTCCCCCAGGGGAAACCAGTAACTCACCCATTCCCAGCCATCAAACTCCGGACTTCCGGAGGCGGCCAGGTCAATCTCTGATTCGTCTGCCAGCAAGCGCAGCAAAAACCATTTTTGTTTTTGCCCGACACACACAGGGCGTTTATCACGACGGATCATGCGCTTAGGTAAACGATAGCGCAGCCAGCCTTTGGTGCATCCCAGTATTTGCACGTGTTCGGGACGTAACCCTACTTCTTCATGCAGTTCCCGGTATAAGGCTTTTTCCGGTGATTCTCCGCGTTTGATTCCCCCCTGCGGGAATTGCCAGGCATTCTGACCAATCCGACGCGCCCACAACACCTGTCCGTGACGGTTGCAGATGATGATGCCGACATTCGGACGATACCCTTGCTCGTCTATCACAATGCCATCCAAAAATTTTTCTATGGCTTCAACCTTGCCAACTTTCCGGGAAAGGTCAATAGCCGAGGCACTCAGTGCCCCAGCGCAGGTCGGAACCCGCGCACAGTCTGAAATTACATAAGAGGAAAGTATGCGCTGTTCCCGTTAGAATAGCGATCTGTTTCTTTTTGCAACTGACCTGACTGGGAACCGACTTTGGCACTCGCAATCTTCGACCTCGACCACACTCTTTTATCCGGTGATAGTGATCATGCCTGGGGCCAGTTTCTGGTCGACCGTGGCCTGGTCGACCCGCAGGTCCACCAGCAACGCAACGATCACTTCTACGAGCAGTACAAAGCAGGCACTCTGGATATTCACGAATATCTCGAGTTTGCCATGCGCCCTCTCACTGAGTACGAGCCTGACCACATGCATCAGGAGCGTGAGGTGTTTTTGCAGGAGCGCATCGAGCCGCTGATCACACAAAAAGCCCGTGACCTGATCGCGAAACATGAAGCTCAGGGCGATACGCTGCTGATCATCACTGCCACCAATGGATTTGTGACGTACCCCATCGCGGAACGTCTGGGCATTGCCCACATTATTGCGCCGCACCCCGAGGTGATCGACGGTCGCTACACCGGTAAAACCGTCGGTATCCCTAGCTTCCAGGGCGGTAAAGTCACGCGCTTGCGCGACTGGATGAAAGAACACCAGCACGAACTGGAAGGCGGCTATTTTTACAGCGATTCACACAATGACCTGCCTTTATTAGAGCTGGTCGACCACCCGGTTGCGGTAGACCCAGATCCAACGCTGCAAGCCACCGCGGAACAACACGGCTGGCCCATCATCAGTCTGCGAGATCCGGAGTAATCTGTGCGGCGCTTATTATTGATAGGGACATTGCTGCTGAGCGCCTGCTCTGAGCCACCACCGCCAACACCTTTGTCGCTGCCAGTACCTGCCAGTGATGCCAAGGTCGAACTCAGTATTCGTACGGACTATTCGCAACACCTGAATGCCAGTGCTCACAACGCCCTGTCACGTGCAGAAGAAGCCGCCGCCTCATTACGTCTGGCCATCAGCCAACTGATCGTCGATGGCAGCCCCGCCCAGCTTGCGCTGGCCCGTGAGGCCTGGCGCAACAGCTACAGCGCCTACCTTGAGTCTCTGGCTGTCAGCGGCATTCCGGTCGTTGAACCGCCCGAGTGGGTCGCCGCAGGCATTACTCAAGACGCCGTGCATACGCTACTCAATAGCTGGCCCATGGAGCCCGGTTATGTCGATTACGTGGAAGGCTATGCGCTGACCGGCATCGTGAACGACACCACGCTGACCCTAAGCACCGACCAGTTACTGGCGCAGCACCGCTTTGCCGATGCCTACGCGGCCAGCATTGGCTACCCCGTCATTGAATTTTTACTGTGGGGCGAAGATGGCCAACGCCCCGCCTCCGACTATGATCCGAACGCCGAGCCTCGGTTAGACGAAACCACCCCGGTGGCACATCAGGTGCGCCGCGGTGAATACCTCAGTCTGCTGGGGGAATTATTGCAGGATCATCTGCAACGCCTGCAGATGCGCTGGGACAGCAACAATGGCTACTACGCCATGCGTTTGCGTGAAGTCGATGCACTGTCATCCTTCCGTGCCATGCTGCACAGCGCGCAGGATCTGATCGAACTGACCTTACTGAATCGTTATTTGGGTCAGGACAGCAGCAGCCCGTATAGCCAGTCTCAGGCCGAGGATGTTCAGGCGCTGATGCTGGGCTTGCGTCGTGCACTGCTGCCCGGCGGCGCGTTGCCCATCAGTACGCAAGGCAGCGGCAGCGATCGTCGCGATGCGGCAGACGATGACATCGACGCCATGATGGAATCCGAGGGTGACCTGAACGACGCGCCAGACAATGCAGCGCATGACCAAGAGGCGGCGTTAGCAGCACTGACCGCCAACGACAGCGCCTGTCTTAACCTGAGCGAAGACCTTACGCCCTGCCGCGAGCAACTGCTGGCGTTACTCGCGGCGATTCAGGCGACTCAGGATCACCTGATTCGCTAACGTCCGGTTAGCGGCCGATTAGCTCCCGCTCAGTGCCGGATTAACGCGTCGGCAATACGCGAGCAAACACCGCTTTGAGATAGCGTGTCTCAGGAATAGCTGGCAGCACTGGGTGGTCTGCCCCTTGAGAGCCCACATGCTGAATCAATACTTCACGATCAAGCTCACGCCCCAGAACCCGCAGAATATCCGGCAAGCGGTCATCGGCCAGATGCATAGAGCATGAGCCCGCGACGATCATGCCGTCTTTGTTAAGAAGTCTCATCGCAATCTGATTGATGCGCTTATACGCCTGCTCGCCCGCTTTTACATCTTTACGACGTGGGATAAACGCAGGTGGATCGACAACAACGATATCAAACCGCTCACCGTTATCGCGCAGTTGTTTCAGGGCAGCAAAGGCATCCCCTTCCCAGCAGTGCAGTTTATCTTCGACGCCATTTAGGGCGGCATTCTCTTCAACCCAATCCAGCGCCTGTGCGGAAGCATCAACACAATGTACTTCGCTGGCGCCATGGTTGGCCGCCTGCACGCCCCAACCACCGACATAACTGAAGACATCCAGCACACGCTTACCCTTCACCAGGCGATTAAGCTGTGCACGGTTTTCACGGTGATCATAAAACCACCCGGTTTTCTGACCATGAATGACTGGCGCCATAAAACGGGTGTCGTTTTCGATCAGCGGAGCGCAATCGTCTTCCAGTTGACCATGAACAATATCAACGTACTCGTCCAGACCTTCGACCGCACGTAACTTACCGTCGTTTTTCAGCACAATCGTGGCAGGCGACGCCACTTTATGCACAGCGTCGATGATGTCATCGCGCAGCATCTCCATCGCAACGCTAGAGATCTGAATCACGGCGACATCGCCAAAACGATCAATTACCAGACCCGGCAGGCCATCACTGTCACCATATACCCAGCGATAGCACTGATGTGGATACCAGAGCTCACGACTGCTAAGCGCAACCTGAAGTCGGTGAACAATCAGCGAGGCATCCAGCAACTGCGAAGGACTACGACTGATAAGACGACCGCAAATTAATTGATCGGGATTCATCACCGCAACGCCAAGTGGCTTTCCACTCGCGGCCTCAATCACTACCTGCTCCCCAGCGGTGATGTTTTTCAGCGGGGTCTGCGCCGTGTCGACTTCATTACTGTAGACCCACAGGTGGCCAGACTTCAGACGACGTTCCGTCTTTGGCTTCAGGCGCAGAGAAGTAAGCATGAAACAGGCTCCGGTAAAAATAGAGAGTTAAAAACAATGGCGAGCAAAGCGCGGAAGTATACGCGAAAAGCCCCGGCGCATCATAAGATTCACCAGGGCATTAGAGAGTAGTGTTAAGTTAAAGGAACCGGACAACATTTAGTAAATAAAGCGCAGTACCCCTCAATCATGTCCATACTTACGAGCCATAATTCAGCATACTAAAAACGAAATACCACATTCACTGCCTCATCAACCGCACTCTCGTCGATATAACCAATCATATTCGGATTATCAGCTATCAACTTCTTGACCTCAGAGCTATCACCGACTGCCTTAGGTGGAGTTCCCTTACCTGTAAAAATAAGCTTGGACCAATAGGCCTTGAGCTGACTTTCACTCTTCCCTAAGACCTTCTCTGCAAATTCGTTTCGCGGTGCTGACCCCTCGGTTTGATCAATAGGCACCGCGGAACTTCCATTCGGAAAACTTGAGGACTTGCCCAAATATATGCGAGAGATGACACTTGCGTCCAACTCGGTAATTCCATTGCCACTACTTACTACTACAACCGTGCCAGCGCTAGCAGGAAGAGCTATCAGTAGTAACGTAGAGCCTACTAAGCTAAATAAGATTTTAGTCAAATTCATATAATCTCTCCTTAAAATACCAAATCTAGTGCGACAGAATAAAGCATGCCGTCTTCACCCGAAGTAGAACCGGCTTGAATCTTTTCTTCGATTTTCTGAACTTCGAATTTAAATGCAGCGCTGGAGTCGTAGTCATAACGAGCACCGAGAATCCAGCTGCTATCATGTCGCTCGAACATAGACTGTATGTTTCTTACTGTAGCATCTGATTCCTTCAAACTTCGCACCGATGCGTAACTCAAATGTACCGTTGTTGAGTCAAAGCGCTTCGCTACACTAAAGAGAGAGGACATTTCGTCAAGAAGCATTGCGGTTTCATGCTCTAAAGCAGTTACTTCAGCTATTGCGCTGACATCACCATTATCCCAAGTTGCAGCCAATTCATAAAAATGACTTGTTTTGCCATCCATAGCAAATTTCTCACCAACTCCACTTGCGGTTGCTAGCCCATATACTTGATCAAGGTCCCTGGTTCCTCCAAGCTCCAAATCTGTGTAACCGTCGCCAGTGTGTACTGAAGCACGATACCCGAAATCACCAAGCGTCAGTCCAAATACGACACCTGCGAGATTTTGCAAAGAAAATTCATAGGCCGTACCATTTACTGAAAAATCCTCAAGTAGACGCCCCACATAGACTTGTGTAAACAATTCAGCGGTTCCAATCAGAAATTGCCGCGAAGCATCTATCCCATTAAAAGATGAGAACGTGTCAAGACTGTATACCTCTTCTGGCGGCCTTATCCAGTTATACGCGTAGCCAACCTCGATAAAATCTGAATAATAGACGAACGGGGTACGTAAACGACCGATTCGAAGGGTCGTCACATCATCAGGTGAGTACGCCACATAGGCCCAAGCCGCCTCGGTATCATAATCTTCGCCCCCCCTGGAAACCAACTGGGTCGTAGCAGATGTTGAATCGTTCACTTGTTTCGATAGCTGAACGCCTACAACAGTGTCTGCCGAA
>JAYYHP010000252.1:0-3943 GCA_036148335.1 Pseudomonadota bacterium | reverse complement strand
TCAGTTCGAGTGGCTGACGAACAACCATGCGAGCTGTTTCACGACCGAAGTAGACATCCAGAGGACGCTTGTTTACTACGATGCTGCCAGTACCTGGACGCAGGAAAACACGTGCTGTGGAAGTCTTGCGACGACCGGTACCATAGTATTGAGTCACTGCCATGATCTTATCCCAGGTTCAGTTCCTGCGGCTGCTGAGCGGTGTGTGGGTGCTCAGTACCTGCATAAACTTTCATTTTCTTGAACATAGCACGACCCAAAGGATTCTTAGGGAGCATGCCTTTAACGGCAAGTTCGATTACCTGTTCTGGCTTGTAGTCGATCAGCTTTTCAAAAGAGATAGACTTCAGGCCGCCAGGGTAACCAGTGTGACGGTGGTACATCTTGTCACTGGTCTTGTTGCCGGTTACTTTAATTTTTTCAGCGTTGATAACAACGATGTAATCACCGGTGTCAACGTGTGGCGTGTATTCTGGCTTGTGCTTGCCCCGCAGGCGGAGAGCAACTTCAGTGGCCAGACGACCCAGCGTTTTGTCAGCTGCGTCTACAACGAACCACTCACGTTTTACGGCTTCTGGTTTTGCGCTGTAAGTTTTCATCAAATTCTCGCCTTCAAGGGCATGTTGATTCGAAAAGAGGGCGGCATTCTATAGGAGGGTTCAGGCCAGTGCAAGGCCTATTTTACTTTGTGAATACCACCCGTTGTGTCAGTACTGTTCTGGCTCTTTCAGTGACACCAATCCCCAGATCAGACTCAGCAGGGCAACGCCCAGATCCAGCAACAACGACAAGCCCATGGCTTGCGATGTTTCCGGGTTATCGCCATAGCCTGCCGACTGCCCTGCCCAGAAAAATCCAGCACACGACAAGAAGCCGAACAGAATACAGAGAATCAGAAAGTACCCTTTTGCGTCATCGAGACGCATGGTCTCTCTGGACAGCATCCATTGCAGCCACCAGCGTGTTCCTGAGCACAACACCAATGTCACCAGGACGCCTGAAAGAAAATAAACCGCCATTGTTCCTATGCCCCCAGCACAGCGTAATCTGTATGCTGGAAGTCTAGTTCAAAGTGTCGCACCTGCAAGGAAAGTCAGGTTACTGACCGGGTGTTTCTTTAACGTCCTGATGCTCGGCTCAGTGCTCGCGCGTGGCGCGGAACTGAATGTCTGGCCAGCGTTCTTCTGTCAGCGACAGGTTCACACGAGTCGGCGCAATGTAGGTCAGGTAACCACCGCCATCGATGGCGAGGTTCTCACCGCCTTTGCGCTTAAACTCTTCCAGCTTACGGTCGTCGTCGCAGTAAACCCAACGCGCCGTGTTCACGTTGATCGGCTCGTAGATACATTCCACTTTGTATTCGTCGCGCAGACGCTGCTGTACCACGTCAAACTGCAGCACACCCACGGCACCGAGAATCAGATCGTTGTTATTCAGCGGCATAAAGAGCTGTGTTGCGCCTTCTTCGGACAACTGCTGCAAACCTTTCTGCAACTGCTTCATTTTCAGTGGGTCTTTCAGACGTACGCGCTTAAACAGTTCTGGCGCAAAGTGCGGAATACCGGTGAACTGACGGTCTTCGCCCATGGTGAAGGTGTCGCCAATCTGAATGGTGCCATGATTATGCAGACCAATAATGTCACCAGAGATGGCTTCTTCCACCGCCGAGCGGTCGCCCGCCAGGAAGGTTACGGCGTCGGCAATCTTCACGTCTTTGCCGATGCGCACGTGCTTCATCTTCATGCCTTTGCTGTAGGTACCTGAACAGATACGCATAAAGGCAATACGGTCGCGGTGTTTGGGGTCCATGTTGGCCTGAATCTTAAAGACGAAGCCAGTGAACTTGTTGTTATCCGGCTCAATCGGGCCTTCATTGGTTTCACGCGGCAGCGGTGCCGGTGCCCACTCAACAAAGTAGTTGAGCATTTCACGCACACCAAAGTTGGCCAATGCAGTGCCGAAGAAAACCGGGGTCAGCTTACCGTCGAGGTATTCCTGCAAGTCGAACTCGTGGCTGGCCGCCTGAACCAGTTCGATCTCTTCTTTAACTTCTTCAATCAATTCTTCGCCCAGCAGCTCAAGGGCCTCAGGTGAATCGAGACCATCGATCTTAATGTCATCCGGAACGACACTCGCCTGACCCGGTTTGAACACATGAATGGTGTCCGTCATCAGGTCGTAGATGCCTTTAAAGGCCTTGCCCATACCGATGGGCCAGGTCACCGGCGCACACTTAATATTGAGGACAGTTTCGATCTCATCGAGTACTTCGATGTGGTCGCGTACTTCACGGTCCATCTTATTAATAAAGGTAAAGATAGGCGTATCACGCAGACGACACACGTCCATCAGCTTGATGGTCCGGTCTTCTACACCTTTCGCGCCGTCGATCACCATCAACACTGAGTCGACAGCGGTCAGCGTACGGTAGGTATCTTCCGAGAAGTCTTCGTGTCCGGGGGTGTCCAGCAGGTTGACCATGCGTTCGCGATACGGGAACTGCATGACCGAGGTCGTAATCGAGATACCACGCTCCTGCTCCATCTGCATCCAGTCCGACGTGGCCATGCGGCCGGTCTTCTTTCCTTTTACCGTACCGGCAAGCTGAATCGCGTTTCCGAACAGCAGCAGTTTTTCGGTGATGGTGGTTTTACCGGCATCCGGGTGAGAAATAATACCGAAGGTACGGCGCTTGCCGACTTCGGCGATAAATTCTGAATTAGACATGAGACATCAGAGCTGGAGATTGAAAGGCCGCTATTCTCCCCGAAAGCGGCCTTGTGTTCAAAGGGCGGGCAACGTTAGTCGCTCATCCGAGGCTCTGCCACGCCAACGGCCCGAAGGCGACAATCACCAGAGCCGTAGCCATGGTCACCAGCGGCAGCAGGATTTTCTCGTGGCGATACCAGAAATTCTCCCCTTCGGTTTCCAGTTTGGATAAACGAATTTCTTCTTCCCCCACGACCTGTCGGGTCAACAGATGGTTCAGGGCCACCGGCGGACTCAGATAACCCAGTTCAAAAGCTACCAAGGTCACCATCCAGAAATGAACCGGATCAATGCCCGCTTTGTAGGCGATGCCTGCAATCGTCACGCTCACCAACAACACGGCCCCGTATGGGTCCATGATCATGCCGATCAGTACCAGAATAACGACCAGCGTCAGCATGGCCATCCATACCGAACCAAAATCGGTAGGCAGCAGCGTCATCAGCTCGGCACGCTCAATCACCCCGCCAATGGTCATGGTGGTACCCATCAGCAAAAGCAAAGCACCGATATGCACAGTGGCCTCCGCTGTGGCCGACTGTAAGGTCTGCATCAGGGATGGCTTTACGGTGAGTTTTTCAGTAGGGCTGTTTTGTTCTGAACCGGGTACAGAAGCTACACCTGAAGCTACCGCATCATTTTCCAGAGCGCTGGCTTTTCGCACGCTGGCGACGCGTTCGTAACCTAAGATCGCCAGTAATAACACGGGCAAAATAGTCGGAGCAGAAAACTCATCCAGATACGCCGCCAATAGCAGTGCATACAGTCCGAGCGTAACGGCCAGTACCACCACATAAGGAATTAACGGGCGCAGCGCCTGAATGAATTCTGGCCAGACGTTGGCGTTACGTACACCCGATGATTCGCCTGTTTTTTCAGGTGTTTTACTGGTAACGAAGGCCACCAGCGCAAATAAAAACGTCGTCAGTAAGAAGACTTTGACACCCCAGCCGAAAAGCTGATCTGTCGTCACTTCATTGTTTAAGGCCGCAACAATGACGACTAACAAACAGGGTCTGAGTACCACACCCAATGAACCCGACATGGCGGTAGCCGCTAACGCTAACTGGCGCCGTGCTCCGGCCCGTCGCACATCGAGATACACCAGACAGCCTACGGCAATCACGAAGATACCGGAGCCACCGGTGTAGGCTGTTGGTACGGCCGAGACGGC
>JAYYHP010000251.1:0-6943 GCA_036148335.1 Pseudomonadota bacterium | reverse complement strand
GTAAAATATGACGCATGATGATTCGCCAGTGGCTCACACCAAACGCTCGCGCGGCCTGCACGTATTCCAGCTGGCTGAGCTTTAACGTCTCAGCACGCAATAAACGACAGAGACCAGTCCAACTGGTCATGCCGAGAATGAAACACAGTGCAATAAACTTAAAATCCGCACGCTCAGACAGCAGCGAAAACTTCTCGGGGTGCGTTTCGATGTAAACATCGATGAGAAGCACCGACGCGGCAATAAGCAGAATGCCGGGAATACTGTTGAGCGTGGTGTAGATGTACTGAACCACATCGTCCACCCAGCCTTTGAAGTAGCCCGCCGAAATGCCCAGCAAGACGGCCAGCGGCAAGGTAATCAGCGTCGCTAATGTGCCAATCAGCACGCCAGTACGCACGGCTTTAATCGCACCGTAAAGCACGTCCTGCCCGACTTTGTCGGTGCCCAGCACGTGGTAGTACTCACTCATGCCCAGCGCCCAACTGACAATCACAACGATCGAACCTGTGGTGGCGTATATCACCGGCCACGGCAGCCGTGAGGCGCGTCGTCGCACCCACAAATGATGCCCGCCAATAATGAGCAACACAGGCACCAGCGTCAGGCCAATAATATTCATGCTCTTCACAACCACGTCGGCAAGGTGCTCGTCGGGATTTTCAAGATGCTGCCCGCCGTGGGTTAAGCGCGGATAATGGCGACTGACTTTCCCATTTTCATCGGAAGTCTCTTTCGCAAACGAAACAATGGCAAACGGCGCCGAGTAAGTTTTTTCGTCTTTGCCCAGCATCGGCGCCAGCGCCAGATCCAGCAGACTTTTCGACTCCGGCGAGTAATGCACAGCGTCGGAGTCGGTGGTGGATTGCAGGCGTTCCTGAAAATGCACCGAATCGACCAAGGCAATCAGAACGTAAAACAACACGATGATAAAACCAGCAGCACCAATGCGGCTTTCAAATACCTGAGCCCAACGAGCACGCACCAGTGGGTTACGCGCCAGATGCACACCAAAGGCAATCAAGGTGGCCACTAATAGAAAAATCAGCAGGTCGCTCCAAAGCAGGTGCAGGCGAACGTCAAATACTTCCATTACGACAACCTCACCCGTGGATCCACTAATGTGTAGGAAATGTCCGTGAGCAACAGACCCAATATATAAAGAACGGAGCCCAGAAAGACCATGCTACGGACGATGGCAAAGTCCTGGCTCTGGATCGCGTCCAGCGTGTAACTGCCAAGTCCGGGAATGCCAAAGAATGACTCAACCAGCAGGCTGCCCATAAACAACGATGGGATCACTACCACGACACTGGTCAGAATCGGGATCATGCCGTTCGGAAGGATATGACGGAACAGCACGGTCAGTTCCGGAACGCCTTTCGCACGTGCGGTGCGCGCGTAATCTTTGCTGGCTTCTTCGAGGAATAACGTACGATAGAGGCGAGTACCGCCGCCGATGCCCGAGATCACACCGATAATCACCGGCAGCAATAAAAACCGCCAGGCATCCACGCCGCCCAGATAGCCCGATATAGGCACCAGATTCCATTCACGAGCAAAGAAGAACTGCCCCGCGATCACGTAAAACACCCCAGAGATCGACATCAATGCCACACACAACACCATGGCGGCGGTATCAAACACACTGGCGCGGAACATCACGATAAATAAGGCAAAGGCAATATTCACCGAAATACCAATCACAAAGGTCGGTAAGGCCACGGCGAGGCTCGGCCACATCCGTTGCTGGATGTCTGCGGCAATGCTGCGACCGGCATCGGATTTACCAAAATCGAGGGCAAAGAGACTCAGGGATTTTTCATAGAAGATGGTGTCCGTGACAACGCTGAGTCCTTCCGCCTCATCATTGACCAACAGCGGTTTGTCGTACCCCCGCTGAGCTTTCCACTCGGCAATGGCCTCCTCGGTGACGTGCTTGTCACCCAATTGAACCCGAGCCATCTGATCGGGCGTATTGACCACAAAAAAGAGTGCGAAGGTCAGTAGATTCACACCGATCAGAATGGGAATGGCGTAGATCAGGCGACGGATAATGTAGGCAAGCATCACTGATCTCCTGTGTTAAGAATGCGCTGGTTTAAGCGGCGGCGATACGCCAGATACCCTGGCAAAGCCATGATCACCACCAACAAGGCGACGACTATTAAGGGCCAGACCACCGGGCTGTTCAGCGCCGCTTGCTGCTCAAGACGCTGCCGCGGGTCTATACGTAGATACTTCAATACCGATTTACTGATGCCGTGTGGCTTGCTGTTGTAGACCCAGGCATTGTTCAGCACGTAGCTGTGCGGGTGAAACCCAGAGGCCCAGGGAACATCCCGATACAGGAGCGCCAACATCTCGCGAATAATGGCCATACGCTCTGGGGAGTTTTCCATCAGTTTCATTTGCTCGAACAAGGCGTTGTATTCGGCGCTGTTGTAGTTGCTGGAGTTCACACCGGCGCCTTCGGTCACCACCTGACCGTTAGGGCCATAAAGCAGGAACAGGAAGTTTTCGGCATCGGGATAATCCGCCAACCAGCCCCACTGGAACAGCTGCGCATTGCCCGTGCTCATTTTTTCTTTAAAGCGGTTGTAGTCCGTGCCGCGGATGTTCAGCTGAATACCGAGTTTCTTGAATTGTTTGATCAACCAGCTTTGTGCGGCGCTGCCACCGGACCCGACGGTATCGAGATTCAGCACCAAAGGCTCCCCTGTCGCGGCATCTCGACCGTCCGGATAACCCGCCTTGGCCAATAATGCTTTGGCGCGCTCAATCGATTTGCGCTTTGCTTTGCCCTGCTTCCATTCAAAGACGGTGGGGTTAATGCCCGACTGGCCTTGCTGGTACCCAAAGATACCCGGAGGAATCGGGCTCATGGCAGTCTCACCGCGACCGTTCTGGAAAATTGAAATGTACTCTTCCTGATCGTATGCGATAGCAATGGCTTGTCGCAGAGCACGTTTGCGCGCACGCTCTTCTTCCGTGCCGGTGTCACCGACGAGGGGATCAAGCATGTTAAAACCGAAGTAAAAGGTTCCCGGCGTGACGGCGACTTCCAGAGAAATACCACGCTCGCGCATCTCATCCGACAAGCCGATGCCGTCGGCACCGACTTTAATTGCCTGATCAAAACTGTCACTGGAGATCCCCGAGCGGTCGTAATAGCCCTGCAGGAACTTACTCCACAACGGAATGCTTTCTTTCTCGAGGCGGTACACCACTTTGTCGATGAACGGCAGCTTCTGGCCTGCATCATCCAATAGACCCGCCTCGGCATCCCCCGGCTCTCCCTCACTGGGGTAAAAGTCGTCACGATAATTTGGGTTACGCTCGAGAATAATGGCTTCGTTCGGGTCGTTGCGAGTCATCATGTAAGGACCCGTACCGATGGGATACCAATCGAGGGTCAGGTTACGCTCGGCCATGCCCGGCATCTGATAGAAACGGTCGGCCTCTGGCGGAATGGGCGCAAAAAAGTGGAAGGCCAGCCAATAGCTGAACTGCGGATACTTGCCGTTGAGGCGCACTCGGTAGCGGTAACGGTCGATGACCTCGACACCGGCAAATGGCAGCGTACGCAAATCCAGCCAATCTGTTGAGTCAGATTCTTTTAGCTGCGAACGTGCGTTTTTGGCCGCCTCGCCAAATTCATTCATACCGACAATGTATTCACTGAGCAGTCCGCGAATGGGTGACAAAAGTGTTGGATCGGCCAGACGACGAATCTGATACACATAATCGTCTGCGATCAGCTCACGTGTTCCGGTAGTCTCGAAGTCGTACAGAGTTCGATACGGTGCCGCCTCAGCGGCCTCCTGAAATACGTAGAACGGTGACCCATCGTCGTTGACCGCCAGTGCCGGGTGCGGCTGATACCGTATGCCCGGCTGCACCTCAAAGTAGTAATCGCTGTAGGCCAGCGCTGCGTCGTCAGCGCTGACTTCGTTACCATCACCGTCCCGGTACACGATGTCAGGCAACGAAGTCACCGTGTTGGCTTCGAGCACGAAGGGTCGTTTCAGATAGTGATATTGCAAGGGTGGATCGTAGATCTGGTCAATAAACCGACCTTCGTCCGAACTGTAGGAGATCACCGGGTCCAGATGTTTGGGTGGCCCCGAAAAACTTGAGTAGAGAATGTTCTGCCCGGTTTCATCCGCCGGGTGCGGGTTATTCCAGGCGCCCTCGCTGCAGCCTGAGAGCAGACCCGCAAGCAGCGTCAGCAGCAGTCCATATCCCCTGCTTCCCATGACTTCCCCTGATGTTATTGGTGTATATCCACGTTGCTAACGAGTCTGCCAGCTTTTACTGGCCATGCAAATGCCTCGTTACTGCATTGAGTGGTAACAATAGCCCGACTTATTCCAAATGGCTATTAATGGTATTGAGTTATGTTCTTGTACGTCATAACGCATTTTTGGGATAATGCGCGCCCGATTTCATCACCCTGGTCAATTTCCGTACAACTATCAGGGTAATTACCGATAACGCAGCGCGGGACTCAGTTCAGCGCCAACGCAGTGAGCGAGCATGGCAGAGTATCTGTTAATTCTGGTCAGCACGATTCTGGTCAACAATTTTGTTCTCGTGCAGTTCCTTGGACTGTGCCCTTTCATGGGGGTGTCCAATAAACTGGAGACCGCCATTGGCATGGGTGCCGCGACCACCTTCGTACTGACCCTGGCGTCGGTCTGCAGTTATCTCATGTACAACTATCTGTTAGTGCCACTTGACCTGACCTACCTGAAAACCATTGGCTTTATTATGGTGATCGCTGTGGTCGTAGGCTTTACCGAACTGGCTATCCGCAAGACCAGCCCACTGTTGTATCGCGTATTGGGCATTTTCTTGCCGTTGATCACGACCAACTGTGCCGTATTGGGCGTTGCGCTGCTGAACATTAAGCGTGAGAACACCTTCGTCGAGTCCATTCTTTACGGCTTCGGCGCCGCCGTCGGCTTTACCCTCGTCATGGTGCTGTTTGCCGCCATGCGTGAGCGCATTGCGGTGGCGGACGTTCCAGCTCCTTTTCAGGGCTCTGCGATCGCCATGGTGACCGCAGGCCTGATGGCGCTGGCGTTCCTTGGTTTCACCGGCCTGGTGAGTATCTGAGGACGACGCTATGACAACCATCCTGATTGCCGTACTGGTTCTGACCGCTCTTGCCGTCGCGTTTGGCGCCCTGCTTGGCTTTGCCTCAGTGCGTTTTAAAGTCGAAGGGAACCCGGTTGTAGACCAGATTAACGATCTGCTTCCACAGACCCAATGTGGCCAGTGTGGTTACCCCGGCTGTAAGCCTTACGCCGAAGCCATTGCCGATGGCGACAAAATCAATAAATGCCCTCCGGGCGGTGAAAGCACCATTGATGCTTTAGCGGATCTGCTTGGCGTTGAGCCAGAGCCATTAGACGCCGAGCACGGTGCGGAAAAAGCCGTGCCGACCGTGGCCTACATCCGTGAAGACGAATGTATCGGTTGCACTAAGTGCATTCAGGCCTGCCCGGTCGACGCCATTCTCGGCGCGGCGAAGCAGATGCACACCGTCATCGTAGACGAGTGCACCGGCTGTGACCTGTGCGTTGAGCCCTGCCCGGTTGACTGCATCGACATGATCCCGGTGCAGACGGATCGCACCAGCTGGTACTGGGAAGCGCCGACACAAGGCGTTGAGTTAATCGTGACCGACCGTCGCGCCAGACGCATTGCTAAGAGGCAGGCATGACAAACCTGATTCAATTACACGAGTTTGATGGGGGCATTCACCCGCCTGAAAATAAGCACCAATCGACTCAGCGCCCGGTAAAGGTCGCGCCTCTGCCGAAAGAGTTGATTTTGCCGCTGCACCAACACATTGGAGCCCCGGCCGACCCCGTGGTCGCCGTGGGCGATAAGGTGCTGAAAGGTCAGGTCATTGCCGAGCCACATGGCTTTGTATCTGCACCACTGCATGCGCCGACTTCTGGCGTCGTGACGGCCATCGAAGCGCGTCAGGCACCTCATTCTTCAGGCCTCAGCGAGCTGTGCATCGTTATCGAGTGCGACGGCCAAGAGACCTGGGCTCCTCATCAGAGCTTGTATGCTGAATTAAACATCGACCATGGTGGCGACCTGCCGCGTGAGGCCATTATTGAGCGCATTCGCCAGTCTGGCATTGCTGGATTGGGCGGTGCTGGCTTTCCGACGGCGGTCAAACTGGCCACCGGCGAACGCACCATCAAGACTCTGATTTTAAACGGAGCCGAGTGCGAGCCCTATATTACCGCCGACGACATGGTCATGCGTGTGCGCGCTGGCGAGATTGTTCGCGGAGCGAAGATTCTGTTGCAGGCGCTGGGGGCCGAGCGCTGCCTTATCGGTGTCGAAGACAATAAGCCCGAGGCGATTGCTTCACTCAACACTGCCGTGCAGTCACATAAACAAGAACACCTTATTAGTGTTGTCACGATTCCGACCAAGTACCCGTCGGGTGGTGAAAAGCAGCTGATCCAGATTCTGACAGGCCGCGAAGTACCCAGCGGTGGCATCCCAGCCGACATTGGCATTGTGTGTCAGAACGTCGGAACTGCGGCCGCCATTGCGGACGCCATCGACACCGGACGGCCACTTATTTCGCGCTTTACTACCGTCACTGGCGATGCCATCAGCGACAAAGGCAACTGGGACGTTCTGTTCGGTACGCC
The DNA here is from genome assembly GCA_036148335.1 of Pseudomonadota bacterium. Taxonomy (GTDB): domain Bacteria; phylum Pseudomonadota; class Gammaproteobacteria; order Pseudomonadales; family Oceanobacteraceae; genus Thalassolituus. The sequence goes on along the minus strand of JAYYHP010000251.1, from coordinate 254 downwards.
AGTCAGTCACCTGTTAGACATCAGTGGTTACCGCCCGCAGAAGCGTGAGCGCGTGATTATGGGTGGTCCTATGATGGGCTTTACGCTGCCGGCACTGAGTCTGCCCGTAGTAAAAACCACCAACTGCCTGCTAGCACCGACGGAAAAAGAGCTGCCTGCGAATAACCCATCTATGGCGTGTATCCGCTGTGGTATGTGTGCCGACGCCTGCCCTGCAGACCTGTTACCACAGCAGTTGTATTGGTTTGCCAAGG